>NZ_CP047569.1:0-15000 GCF_009903625.1 Microbulbifer sp. ALW1
CCACACCGCGCTCGTAACTCATCGCATGCAAGCGCCAGTCGCGGAAAAAAGCGGCTTCGACGTCCCAGGTGCCGGTAGTCATCCAGCTGGGGAACGTCATGTTCTGCAGCTCTGTTCGTCCAACCATCTCGAACATCGGCCCGGGCGGGCTGAAGGCCCACAACCGCCTGAAAGCGCCCCCCTCTGCAAACGCCGGTCACCCCAGGTACAGCGGCGTCGCGCCGCCCAGATTTGCGCGGTAAATCGCCGAAACTGTGGCAGCGAGCGGCGACAACTCGATTGCGGTCAATGCGTCGATCCAGTTCCGCGGCCTGGTCTGCGATGGCATTCAGGTTATCGAGGATATTGATCAGGTCGCGGGGGCGTTGCTGCATTACGCCATCCTTGCCGAATCGTGTCATCGCCAGAATGCTGTTCAACAAGCCCCCGCGTCCCGGTGATCCGGTGCCAACACCACATAACCGTGGCTCACCCAGTGACGCAGGATGCGATCGTAGGCCCGTCGATTGGAAAAATTGCCGTGGGAAAACAGGACCAGCGGATAGACACCCTCCGTATCGGGGTAAAACGCCGTCAACGTCAGCGGCCCATCACGGGTCGTGAGGTGGATTGCGGGTATGACTTTGATGGGATTGGGACCGGGATCGAGCCCATAAATTGCCGACAGTTGCGTGTCTGCCGGCAACGGCTTCGCCTCCGCCAACACTACTGGAGCGGGTTTGAATACCAGGGAGTAAAGGCCCCATCCGCCGGCGAGCAGGGCAACGACAACCAGTACGAGCCGCTTGAGGAATTTCATTCGCCGGCCTCCTCATTAACAAATGCGAGTAAATCCTCCATTGCGCTATCCACACCCTCGACCGGCAACAGGTGCCCGGCACCCGGGTAGACTCGCAGCGCCACCGGGCTGCCGCCGTGCGCAATCAGCGCCCTGAAACGCTCGGCCTGGGCTACCGGTAACTGGGGATTTTTTTCTCCCCACATGACCAGTGTCGCACCTGGATCCGGGGCAATACGGTGAGGGTTTCAGGAGACTTAAAGTCCTGCATGCGCCCGATAATTCCGCGTCGAATATCGCGGTTACGGAAGTTGTGGATAAATTCGGATTTGAATGTGTCACTGGCCCGGTTATCCGCTGTCAGCCATCCACAAATTGGTTCAGGGACCAGTCCGGCAAGTATCGCAGTACCCAGTAGGCGCCGTCCGGCAGTCCACCACTGTCCGTTTATCGTGCCCTTCCAGCCCCCCGGAATTAACCAGCACCAGTTTCTCAACGCGCTCGGGATGCTCGGCAGCAAAATTGAACAGGGTTGCGCCCCCTGGAGGCACCGACGAGAATGGCGCGGTCAATGCCTTGCCGATCCATGAAGTCCCGCAATGTATTCATGGTGCTCTGCAAGGAATAGTCACCACTTTCCGCCAGTGACGACAGGCCGTGGCCGGGCACATCGAAGCGGTAAACCGGGCGGCTGCGGGCCAGCTCTGGGGCCCATGCATCCCACATGCCCATATGAAAAAACATGGCGTGCAGCAGTATCACGGGGGTTGTGTCGTCGTGGTTCAGACCATCGGCGCGGTAGGCAATCTCGGCGTGCCCTGTTTTCAAGAAAGAGACGTCTCGAGTAGCCTCGCTATTGCGCAGTGGCTGGTCCCGGTAGGCAAAACCGCCGTAAATAATAAACAACAGTAACAATACCAGCAGCGTCCCCAGAAAACGCAGCGACCACCTCCAGATCAATGCCAACATAACTATCCTGCCAGTGATTTTTAGCCCACGCCAACCGATAAAGATGTCGCGTTTCGGCAGCGGGTCACAGGGCCGGATAATCCTAAAAATGGCATTTATCAATTTTCAGCCGAAAAACCGGCAACCGCGGGTAGCTCCCGCGCAAGCAAACGATCAATACCCAACCGGGCTCCAGCATCCGTTACCTGGCCACCGCCGGTGTCGGGTTTAACGAAGTGCGCCCTCTTCTGCAGACTGCGCAGCGGCTTCAACGAGGGCCGCCTCCTCCATATCCTGCCACCAGTATTCGGCAAGTTGCGGGTGTTTAATGGCCACCGCGGCACCGATAACCGGAGTGATCAATCGTACATTGCGCTCCCACGCTGCCGCCGCGGCTCGCTCCAGGGGCTCAAACCAGTCGTGCAACGCCAGGTCAAACGTGCTGTTGTGAATCGGCACCATGGCGCGCCCCTGCAGGTCGATATGCGCCTGCACACTCTGCTCGGGCAACATATGAATTTTGCTCCAGAGTGCGTTGTAGGCACCGGTTTCAATCAGGGTCAGATCAAAGGGCCCCAGGCGCTTGCCGATTTCACGAAAGCCATCGAAATATCCCGAGTCGCCACTGAAGAAAATCTTCCCTTCGCGCCCTCGATGGCCCAGCCCGCCCACAGGGTTTCGTCTCGATCCCCCAGCCCCGGCCGGAAAAAGCTGGGCTGGGGTGGCGGTAAATTTCAGGGAGCCGACGGCGTGCGACTGCCACCAGTCGAGCTCTACGATTTTGTCATCGGCAATACCCCAGCGACGCAGGTGTTCCCCACTTTCAGAGGTACCAGAAACCGCTCCACTTTTTCATCCAGCGCCAGGATGCTGCCCTTGTCCAGGTGGTCGTAGTGATCGTGACTGATGACCACCGCCGCGATGCGCGGCAGTGACGTCAACTCGAACGGCAATGGATGGAAACGCTTCGGTCCCATCCACTGAACCGGCGAGGCGCGCTCGCTGAATACGGGATCGGTCAGCACCGTCTCTCCATCGAGCCGGATCAGCACGCTGGAATGTCCCAATCGATACACCTTCGCTGCACTCACAGGTTCCGCCAGCTCTGCGGCCGGGATCTCACGCATGGGTATTGGCGCACTCGGTTTCGGCGCCGCCCGCTCGGCGCGAAAATACATTTTGGCGATCTCCCACATATTGCTCGCGCCGGCACTTCCTTCCATGCCGCTGTTGTAGAACTTCGGCTGTTCCACGGAACAGCCATTTAAAAGACCGATAGCCATCAGTAAAACCCCTGCAATTGCCAACCCGCGTATTTTCATAACCAAGCCAAAAGTAAACTATACAGTGTAGTGTAATAGTGAATCTCCAAAAGTAAACTACCTAGTGTAAAATTCCCAGGTTCCCGTTGAGTGTAAGGTAGAGACCCGTGAGTCAGATGTCTGAAAAGAAGCCAACAAGAAGTGAGCTGAAGCGCCAGGCCATTTTACTGGCCGCCAAGTCAGCGTTTCAGGAGCGGGGCGTACACAACACCAGCATGGACGAACTGGCCGCCCTGGCGGAGGTCTCCAAGCGCACCGTGTACAACCATTTCGCCAGCAAGGAAGCGCTGATCATGGCATTGATGAGCGAACTCTGGCAGCAGGCGACACAGTGTGCCGGTGGCACCTATGAAGCGGGCACCGATCTGCAGTCGCAGCTCAGTAACCTGATCGAGTCGGAAATCGAGGTCATCTGCAGCCGCGAATATATCGAGCTGAACCGGGTGGCTTTCGACCATTTTTTTCATCAGCCGGAAGCATTGCGCGAGCAGATGGAAAAGTTCTCAGCTTACGAAACCGCCATCACTCGCTGGCTTAAGGCGGCCTTGGCCGACGGGCGACTGCAACAGCTGGATATCGAAATCGGCAGCAAACAGATTCACAACCTGATCAAGGGCAGCTGTTTCTGGCCACAGTTAATGCAGGTCAATCCCCTGCTCAACCAACAGGAACGCCATGCGCTTGCGGAGCGCACGGCGGCCCTGTTCCTCAGCCACTATCGCGCGTGACTGAAACTGCCCGAGCACAGAATCCTTATCCAACGATCAGGGTGCCGCGATACATCTGCATTTGGCAGTGGAAGGGATACTCACCGGCATCCGCCGCGGGAATGGTGACTTCGGTAATCTGATCCACCCCAGTTGTGCGCTCACCTCCAGATCGGGAAACAGTACCCACTCGGCACAGGGAGAAGCATCTTCCCGGCGAAAGTGCAGCACGGTTTCCTCGCCTGCAGAAACGCGAATTCGGTCGGGCTCGTAGACACCATCCTTGACCTGTATCTCCAGCTTTTCGTCGACACTGACAGACTGCTGTTTGTTTCCTTTTGCTGCCAGCCAGAACCACCAAACTGTCAGCGCAATGGCCGCCAGCCCCGACAGGTTAATCAATAAAGAGGTCATTATTTTTTACCTCCATTGTCAGCGGAGGAATTGTGGGAAGGATTGAAGAAGCGCAGACGGTTGGCATTGCTCACCACAGTAACCGACGAGAACGCCATAGCGGCACCGGCAATCACCGGGCTCAGTAACATACCGGTAATCGGGTAGAACACACCGGCGGCAATGGGAATGCCGAGGGTGTTGTAAATAAAAGCGCCGAACAGGTTCTGCTTGATGTTGCGCAGCGTTGCGCGGGATAACTCCACGGCATCGGCAACACCGTGCAGAGAGGAGCGCATCAGGGTGACATCCGCAGACTCGATGGCAACATCGGTTCCTGCACCGATCGCAAAGCCCACATCCGCACGCGCCAGTGCCGGCGCATCGTTGATGCCATCTCCGGCCATACCCACCTTGGCACCACCCTTTTGCAAATCGGCAACGATCTTTTCCTTGTCTTCCGGCAACAGATCCGCGTGCACGTGATCAATCCCCAGCTGCCGGGCGACCGCCTCTGCTGTCGCCTTGTTGTCACCGGTCAACATCTCGATGCGCAGGCCAAGCTTCTTCAGTCGCTGGACCGCTGCCTGGGCATCTTTGCGAATAGGATCCGCGACCGCGATAACCCCCGCCACGGCGCCATCGACCGCCGCGTACATGGCGGTGCGACCCTGCTCGCCAGCGATTCGGCCTGTTTGTGCCAGCGTCCGCTATCGATTCCTTCGCGCTGCATCAATTGCGGTTGCCAAGGAGAACTTTCTTTCCATCCACATCACCGGATACACCGTGAGCCGTGATGGCTTCAAACCCGGTTACCTCACTGAGCGATAAATTTTTCTCCTTCGCCGCACTGACAATGGCTTCCGCCAGGGGATGCTCAGATCGACTTTCCAGGCTCGCAAGTTGTTGAAGTAAGGTATCGGTATCGCTGTCGCTTTCAATATCGGTCAGTTTGGGCGCGCCCTCGGTCAGTGTTCCGGTTTTATCCACCACCAGGGTAATCCAGCCCCGTGGCCTGCTGCAGGGCCTTGCCGTTGCGCACCAGCACGCCATTTTCCGCGCCCTTGCCACACCGACCATTACCGACATCGGTGTGGCCAACCCGAGCGCGCAGGGGCAGGCGATGATCAATACGGAAGTCAGTACCACCAGCATGTGCGCAACCTTTGGATCCGGGCCAAGGTTGTACCAGACCAGTGCGGCAACCACCGCAATGATCATGACACTGGGTACAAAGATGGCGGAGATGGTATCGGCCAGTCGCGCGATGGGCACGCGCGAGCTCTGGGCGTTTTTTCACCATCTGGATGATCTGCGAAAGGCGGGTATCCGCCCCCACTTTGTTCCGCTTTAAACAGCAGACTGCCATTTTTATTCAGGGTGCCGGCGGTAAGTGCATCGCCGCTCGCTTTCTTGACCGGCAAGGGTTCACCGGTGAGCATGGATTCATCCACCAGGCTTTCCCCCTCGACAACGCTGCCGTCCACCGGAATCTTCTCTCCCGGACGCACCCGTAATGTGTCTCCCACCTGAACCTGCTCGATGGGAATGTCGACCTCATCCCCATCGCGGACCACCCGCGCGTTGGCATCCTGCAATTGCAGCAGTTTCTCCACAGCCGCGCTTGTGCGGCCGCGAGCGCGTACTTCCAGCGCCTGGCCCAGGTTGATCAGGCCGATGATCATGGCACTGGCTTCGAAATACACATGCCGTGCAGATTCCGGTAAAAGCTGAGGTACCAGCACCACCAGCATGGAAAACAGCCACGCGGTACCGGTGCCCAGGGCAACCAGCGTGTCCATGGTGGCGCTGTGGTGCCGGAATGCTCGCCAGGCCCCGGTAAAGAAATGCCCGCCACAGAAAATCAGCACCGCCAGGGTCAGCAAACCAACACTGCCCCAGGCCATCTGCTGGAAGGTGTTGTGCACACCCATTTCACCGGTCAGCAGTCCCCAGGCCATCAGCGGTATGCCCAGCCCCAGCGCAATACCCGCGCGCCACAGCAGTTGCCGGTAATGGTTCTGCTCATCCTCGCGCTGTTGCTCGCGCAATTCGCGCGCACTTGCCCGCACCTCTTCCGCCCGTAACCGGCGGATTCCACTGCAGCGATGCAATCCTGAGCCGCCGCGCTGCCCTGGACCACCAGGGTTTTATCCCCCAGATTCACGCGCGCGTCATCCACCCCGGGCACATCGCCCAGGGCAGACTCGATTTTTTTCACACAGCCCGCACAACTCACGCCCTTGAGGCGGAAGGTTTGCGGGGAGGCCGGTGACTTGTCACTCATGTTGTTCTCCATCAACGGGATACGTGACGCGATACTAAAAGGTTCCAGTGAGGGCAAGGCAAATAAACTGTACGCGTGTTTTATCGCTGGTGTGCGGTCACACACAGCATAGTGGATAGGCCCGGTTTACAGCGGGGGATTGGCCGAGGCTATAGCCCCAATAAGAAAGCATTTACTTTTCTTATTGGGAGGTCATGCTACTTTAATAAAAAAACACATTGCTTATCTTAATTCCTATGCCAATTTCCAATGCAAAAACGACACTGCTGGCAGTGATGTTGGTGACCCTGGTTGGCACCGGCGGCATTGCACTTCCTTACCCAGTGCTCGCGCCGCTGTTTCTTGACGGCCCGGCGAATGACCTTACCCACTTTATGAATATGCCGCCCAAGCTGTTGCTGGGCATAGTACTTGCTCTATTTCCCCTTGGTTTACTAATTGGCAGCAGTATCGTTGGCGCCGTGTCCGATCAGCTGGGTCGGCGGCGCACGCTGGTCTTCACCCTGTTACTGGCGGCCGCGGGATACGCGCTGTCGGCGCTCGCGCTGAGCGCCCAGAATTTCCTGCTGTTCGCCGCGGCGCGCTTTTTGACCGGGCTTTGCGAGGGCAATATCGCCATCGCCCGGGCAATGGCGGCAGATCTACATCCGACCATCGACCGCACCCGCGCGCTGTCACTGGCCATGGCCTGTTCCTATGCCGGTTGGTTGCTGGGACCTCTCAGCGGTGGATACCTCGGCGTGCACGGCCCCGAAACCGTGTTCTGGGGCGGTGCTGTGGCGGTGATCGCGTGCGCGGCACTGGCGCAAATACTGATGCCCGCAGATACTCAGCGTAAATCCAAAGGCCTTGCGCTGATGACGCTGGTGCGCTCGCAGAATTCGCTGGCGCTCTGGCGTGAACCCGCAATCCGTGCCATGGCGCTGTTCAACCTGTTGTTCTGTCTCGGCGTCAATGCGTTCTATGAGTTTTATCCCTTTTGGCTGGTGGAAAAATTCGGCTACCAATCCCACCAGATCGCATGGAATACCGTTATCGTCACAGGTGTAATGATTGCAACCAGTGCACTGGCGATTCCTACTCTGAAAACACGTTTCGGCGCGGAGCTTGTGGTTTTCAAAGGCGCCGTAGGCCTGGGGGTCTTGTTGCTGTTACTACCTTGGGCAAATGCCCAGGGCGCATTCGCCCTGTTTGCCCTGATTGGCGTCGGGATATCCACGGTGAATGGTGTGTTTCCGGCCATCATGTCCGAACGTTTCGAACAGTATGGCCAGGGGCGGGTGATGGGACTGCTGACGGCCAACTTCTGCCTTACCAGCACTGCTATTGCGTTGATGGGTAGCGGCCTGGCATTGCTGGGAAGCCAGTGGACGCTGGTGCTCGGCGGCCTGCTGTGCCTCGCGAGCGCGGCCTGGTTTGCAATACTACACCGCGCATCCGATGATTGGCCCGCAAAGGCAGATGCACAATGACCATGTCCCAATCGCGAACCACACAACCAAACGACAGCGGCAATTCCCGCGAGCAAATCCTCTACTTACTGAAGACCCGCGGCGCGCAATCCGCGCGGTTTATCGCCGATAGTCTGGGAATCACCACTGTGGGTGCTCGCCAGCACCTGAACCAGCTCGCAGATGAGGGATTGCTGAGCCGCTGCGACCGCGCGGAAAAGGTAGGGCGACCGGCCAGCTACTGGGAGCTGACGGATAAAGCGCAGCAGCGCTTTCCGGATCGCCACGGCGACCTTGCCGTGAAGCTGATCGACAGTGTGCGGGAAGTCTTCGGTGAACGGGGCCTAGATACGCTGATTGGCCAGCGTGAAAAGGAGTCACTGACAGAGTACCTGCGCGCGCTGGCAAACTGTCAGACCCTGGGAGCAAAGGTCAAAAAACTCGCGGAATTGCGGGACAGGGAAGGCTATATGGCTCAGGCAATACGGGAAAAGCGCGGTATATGGTTGCTGGTGGAAAACCACTGCCCGATTTGTGCCGCAGCACGCCAGTGCCGCGGTTTCTGCCGATCGGAGCTGGAGATATTCCGCCGATGTCTGCCGGAAGCTCATGTAGAGCGCTGCGAGTACCTGCTGGACGGCGCGCGCCGCTGCGCCTACAGAGTTTCCGTACGGCCGCAATAGCTTCAGCCTGAGTGGCTGCGAGACTCAAGAGTCTTTACCTGAACCACAGGTCAGCGGCCAAATCCACTCCCGATGCCCGTGCCCCGGGTGGTATCATCGCCGCATGAAACACCCCCTACTTCCGGAACGCCCCCTCGTCATATCCCCTACTCTGGCCGCAACTCTGGGCCTGGAGGAGTCGGTATTGCTCAGTGCGCTGGGTGACCTGATACCGTTTTTACCGGTGGAGTCACATCCAGGAAGGGACTGGTATACCGCCGATAGCGACCAGCTGCAGCAACTGCTGCCTTTCTGGGAGCCGGCTGATATTCAGCGGGTGTCCACCAGCCTGCGCAACCAGGGCGCGCTTCTGTTAGGTGCAGCACCTTACGGCAGCAGTGCCATGCTCAAGTTTGCACTGCCAACCGTGCAGTCACATGGTCGTGCTCCCGCCCCACAAGCGCCGACACCGACGCCGCGGGCAGCAAACACCATCTCCCCCAGCTGGCAGCCCGATGCTGAGACCATGGCGCGTATTGCCCAGCTGGGTGTACCGGAACACTTTGTGCGCGAGCAACTACCCGAGTTCGTCACTTACTGGCGCGACCGCGGTGAGAGCCGACATTCATTCGGTTCCCTGTTTCTCAAGCTGGTTAAAAGCAAGTGGGAGTCTTTCCGCGCAACTCAGGGACGCAAGCTACCGCTTCCTTCCCAGTGGCGACCCGGTGAAGGCACTCTCGGCAAGCTCGCTGACGAGGGAGTTCCGAGTACTTTCGTCCGCCGCTGTATGCAGCGTTTTGTGGAGTACCACCGCAGTAGTGGCAAGCAGTCCGTTTCCTGGGACCTGGAGTTCAATGACTGGGTAATGGAAGACTGGGAGAAGCAGGAAACCCCCTTCATTGAGAAGCGCAAACCTGAGCCTATAACCCGGGACTGGCAACCCAGCGAGCACACCTGGGAGCAATTGCGCCGGCTGGCCATCAACCCCAATTTTGCCGCAGAATTACTCCCCGAGTTTATCTATAAATGGCTTGAGCGCGGTGGCCACAGTGCCCGCTGGGGTGAGCTGTTTATCGAATACGCGCGGGAAGAATGGGCCTATTACTGCCAAGGGATCGAGAAAAACCCGGTGGCCAAGCCCATGTCCCGCAACTGGCAGCCCTCGAGTGACTGCCTCGGGCACCTGCTAAATCAATGTGAAATCGACCGCGAATTTGCCCTCGGCCTGGTACCCGAGTTCCGTCTTTACTGGCAGGAACAGGGAGGTGCACGCAAGAGCTGGGACGCTGTTTTCGTTCGCCACGCGCGCTACCAATGGGCGGAGCGCAACAAGTTCGCAATAGGACAACATCATGGCAAGCCACAAGATTCCGGGCACCCAGTTAACCAGCGCACAAGAGACACATCAGTCTGGGACATCGTCACAGACACAAACTGGTAATCCACAACTGGAAGCGCGCAAGCGGGCTCTCAATGAGGTGTTCGGACTGCTGAAACTGAGTTATCACAACCAGTTCAACTCTGCATTTCAGGACGTACAAACACTGAATCACGCGAAGCGACTTTGGCTTGAGTCTCTCTCTGGCTTTACCCCGGAGCAGATACTGGCAGGTGCCAAGCGCGCTATCAAACAGTGTGAGTACCTACCTACCGTACATCGTATGCTGCAGCTGTGTGCTGAGGGTGAAGGCGGTTTGCCGGAGGTGCGCGCCGCGTATCGTGAGGCCTGCAACGCCCCCAGTCCCAAAGCCAACCAAAAGTGGAGTCACCCGGCGGTTTACCACGCCGGTCGCGCTGCGGACTGGTTCTTCCTCGCTAACAATCCCGAATCGTCGGCATTTCCGGTATTCGCTGCCCACTATAAAAAGATTTGTGAACGATTGATGGCGGGAGAGCAGTTGCCTGCACCGGAGCAGGTACAGCTGGAGCACAATCAGGGCAAACCGCTCTCCAAATCCGAAAATGCCAAAAAGTTGGCAGAATTGCGTGCACAACTGAAAATATGATTTGATGTTAGGGCCAGATAATAATGCTGGCCCTGTAAGTTTCCGCACAGGAGTTCCGCGGAAGATTCAAGTCACTCCCTTCGCACAGCAGGTATCGCCATGGCCCGGCTCCCTCTTCTGCTTGTGGTACCCCTTCTCACTTTTGCAGCCACCGCTGTAAAAGCGGACTTTTACTCCCACCGCTACGGCGGCCTCAGTATCCAGAACAGCGAGTTTTCTGGCCTTTGCAGTGACGCCAGCCGCTTTGTAAGCGGCTTGAATCGCGACGAGCAAAGCGCAGTGGTCGATGGCTGCGCGGATAATGGAGCAGGACTGAAGCTCTATGGAGGCTGGCAGTGGACACCGTATATGGCCGTAGAGGCGGACTTTAGGCAGACATCGACGTCGGAACTCACGTTTAACGTCAGAAGCCCTGAACTGCCCCAGCTCAATATCAAAGAGCGTATCCAGACCCGCATGGGTAATGCCTACCTGGTTGGGCATTGGCCATTAAACAGATCGGGGCTCAGTGTATTCGGAAAACTGGGTGGAGGCTTTTGGCTGAGCCAGGTTGATGTTCGTCAACGGGGACAGGCAATCGCCATGGTTCGCTTTATCGATGGCAGCGTGGGACCAATGGCGTTCCCTGTAGACGCTAGCTTCTCGGAAAACGGCAGTGGCTTTCACTGGGGATACGGCGCCGGAGTCAGCTACCGCTTCCGAGACCGCTGGACGGTAAGAGCCGAGTGGGAGCTATTTCCAGAAATTGGCAGCAATGACCTACGTGGCGAGTACGAAGTGGAATCTGCCTCCCTGGGCTGGACCATGCACTTTTAGCCAGCACACCTTCGCTCGTTGCCACGCCTGTGGATTTCCCTCAGGCTCAGGCTGGCACCGAGCCTTTTACCCACCAGGTCAAGTTAAATTAGCGTTTGATTTCATATATTTTTTTCCACTTACCCACAGCCCTGATTACTAACAGAATCTTGGGATAGTCTTGTGCATAACTTGCGTATAGGCGCCGCAAGCCCCGCACTGTAAGGGCTCCGGAAGTCCGCACAAAAAAGCATCGCCCCACAGTTCCTTTGGAAAACCAGGTTTTATTACACTGCGACAACAGAGTTACCTTTCCTCTAGTGCATAGTTAGCCACAGTCCTGCGTTTCCTGTGAATTATTCAGCCTGATCCTTGTGTTTGGCACGTTAAATGACTCAGTTATTCACAGAAATCATGGATAGAGTTGTGAATAAGTTTGGGATAGGCGGTTTGAGTGGCGTGGTTGCTGGGTTTCAGTAACCGTTTAAAAATGCGTCGGTAATCTGGTGGTCATTTATTGGTAGTAAATGGCGATAAAAAAGCCCTGAGCGTGTTAGCGGTCAGGGCTTTTTTTGTTTGATCGTGGTGCTGTGCTGGCGGCGGGGTCGATGACCTACAGTGGGTGTCGAGCTGCGCTCGACATCGCTGCGCGACGCCTTCGGCGCCCCAAGCTTTGCACCTGCGGTGCATGGCTCCGGGGTCGCGCACGACTCACATGGCAGCGCTTTGCGCTGCGAGGTAGTGGGAGAAGTTCATCGTATCCTAAATAAAAAAGGGCCACCCGTTTGGGTGGCCCTTTCTTTTATTTAGAAGCCTGACGATGACCTACTCTCACATGGGGAATCCCCACACTACCATCGGCGATGTTGCGTTTCACTTCTGAGTTCGGCAAGGGATCAGGTGGTTCCACAACTCTATTGTCGTCAGGCAAACTGGCTTGGGTTGGCTTGGTCTTATGGGCTCGTTGCCCTGCGCTGCCTGTTATCGCTGTTTGCCTCGGTCATTTTGGTGACCGGCGATAACCCCAAATAAGTCGGTAAAACACTCTGTAGTAATACACCGCAAGTCGATCAATCGAACGTTGCGTCTCTCGGCTCACAATCCGCTGATCGTTAGATCAGTCAATCGTTAGTAACCATCTCTGTTGTATGGTCAAGCCGCACGGGCAATTAGTACTGGTTAGCTCAACGCCTCACAACGCTTCCACACCCAGCCTATCAACGTGGTAGTCTTCCACGGCCCTTTAGGACTCTCAAGGAGTCAGGGAAATCTCATCTTGAAGGAGGCTTCCCGCTTAGATGCTTTCAGCGGTTATCCCGTCCGAACATAGCTACCGGGCAATGCCACTGGCGTGACAACCCGAACACCAGAGGTTCGTTCACTCCGGTCCTCTCGTACTAGGAGCAACTCTTCTCAAATTTCCAACGCCCACGGCAGATAGGGACCGAACTGTCTCACGACGTTCTAAACCCAGCTCGCGTACCACTTTAAATGGCGAACAGCCATACCCTTGGGACCGGCTTCAGCCCCAGGATGTGATGAGCCGACATCGAGGTGCCAAACACCGCCGTCGATGTGAACTCTTGGGCGGTATCAGCCTGTTATCCCCGGAGTACCTTTTATCCGTTGAGCGATGGCCCTTCCATACAGAACCACCGGATCACTATGACCTACTTTCGTACCTGCTCGTCATGTCTGACTCGCAGTCAAGCGCACTTATACCATTATGCTCATTGCATGATTTCCGACCATGCTGAGTGCACCTTCGTACTCCTCCGTTACTCTTTGGGAGGAGACCGCCCCAGTCAAACTACCCACCATACACTGTCCTCGATCCGGATAACGGACCAGAGTTAGAACCTCAAACATACCAGGGTGGTATTTCAAGGATGGCTCCACAATGACTGGCGTCACTGCTTCAAAGCCTCCCACCTATCCTACACAAGTAGGCTCAAAGTTCAGTGCAAAGCTGTAGTAAAGGTTCACGGGGTCTTTCCGTCTAGCCGCGGGTACACTGCATCTTAACAGCGATTTCAATTTCACTGAGTCTCTGGTGGAGACAGCTTGGCCATCGTTACGCCATTCGTGCAGGTCGGAACTTACCCGACAAGGAATTTCGCTACCTTAGGACCGTTATAGTTACGGCCGCCGTTTACCGGGGCTTCGATCAAGAGCTTCGCTTACGCTAACCCCATCAATTAACCTTCCGGCACCGGGCAGGCGTCACACCCTATACGTCCACTTACGTGTTTGCAGAGTGCTATGTTTTTAATAAACAGTCGCAGCCAACTGGTCACTTCGACCGCCAACAGCTTACGGAGCAAGTCCGATCACCGTCAGCGGCGTACCTTCTCCCGAAGTTACGGTACCATTTTGCCTAGTTCCTTCACCAGAGTTCTCTCAAGCGCCTTGGTATTCTCTACCTGACCACCTGTGTCGGTTTAGAGTACGGTTCACAATTGCCTGAAGCTTAGAAGTTTTTCCTGGAAGCAGGGCATCAACCACTTCGTCTTACAAGTAAGACTCGTCATCAGCTCTCAGCCTTAGGGACCCGGATTTGCCTAAGTCCCCAGCCTACTACCTTAAACATGGACAACCAATCGCCATGCTGGCCTAGCCTTCTCCGTCACTCCATCGCAGCAATTGCAAGTACAGGAATATTAACCCGTTTCCCATCGACTACGGCTTTCGCCCTCGCCTTAGGGGCCGACTAACCCTGTCCCGATTAGCGTTGGACAGGAACCCTTGGTCTTCCGGCGGGGAGGTTTTTCACCCCCCTTGTCGTTACTCATGTCAGCATTCGCACTTGTGATACCTCCAGCAGACCTCACAGTCCACCTTCAGCGGCTTACACAACGCTCCTCTACCATGCTCATAAGAGCATCCGCAGCTTCGGTTATCAGTTTGAGCCCCGGTATATCTTCCGCGCGGGCCGACTCGACTAGTGAGCTATTACGCTTTCTTTAAAGGATGGCTGCTTCTAAGCCAACCTCCTAGCTGTCTGGGCCTTCCCACATCGTTTCCCACTTAACTGATATTTGGGACCTTAGCTGGCGGTCTGGGTTGTTTCCCTTTTCACGACGGACGTTAGCACCCGCCGTGTGTCTCCCGCGATTGCACTCCTCGGTATTCGGAGTTTGCATGGGGTTGGTAAGTCGGGATGACCCCCTAGCCCAAACAGTGCTCTACCCCCGAGGGTGAGACGCGAGGCGCTACCTAAATAGCTTTCGAGGAGAACCAGCTATCTCCCGGCTTGATTAGCCTTTCACTCCGATCCACAGGTCATCTCCTAATTTTTCAACATTAGTGAGTTCGGTCCTCCAGTTGATGTTACTCAACCTTCAACCTGCCCATGGATAGATCGCCGGGTTTCGGGTCTATTGCCTGCAACTAAACGCCCTATTAAGACTCGATTTCTCTACGGCTCCCCTATGCGGTTAACCTTGCTACAGACAATAAGTCGCTGACCCATTATACAAAAGGTACGCAGTCACCCCGAAGGGCTCCTACTGCTTGTACGTATACGGTTTCAGGTTCTATTTCACTCCCCTCTCCGGGGTTCTTTTCGCCTTTCCCTCACGGTACTGGTTCACTATCGGTCAGCTGGGAGTATTTAGCCTTGGAGGATGGTCCCCCCATGTTCAGTCAAGA
>NZ_CP047569.1:4562500-4675000 GCF_009903625.1 Microbulbifer sp. ALW1
CCAGCACCGATACCGGGAACTGCGCCTCTGGCACTATGCCGCCGCCATAGGTGTAGCCGCTGGGGCCACCGACACCGGCGGAAAGGATGAGATACATCTGCCGCTCGAACGGGTGCCACTCGTCAAAGTGATTGGAATATTCCGAGACATACACTCGGCGGCCATCGATTTTCTGAGTGTGCGCCTCGTCGTTGCCGTCCGGCGCATAGGCATCGCCATCGTTCAGGTAGTGGATGTGATACACATTGTCATCCACATAAAATTCGATGCGATTCTGGTACCAGTTGATACCGTAGGTATGGAAACCACTACTGCCGGCACTGGGATCTCCGGCCAGGGGCGGGTAGCCACCGTAGCCGGGATTGCGCAGGTTGGAACTCCAGCGTGTGCTGTACTCGCCGTCCACCGCGTTGGCACCGGTGAGATCGCTGGCCTGGCTACTCGAGGTAGTCACTGGTTTACCGTAGGCCTGATTGACACCGCCGGCGAAGATTTCAAATTCGAACAGCGAATAGCTCCACTCGGTGGCGCGTTCGGTGCCGTACATACGCACGTAGCGACCGCTACCAGTGAGATTCAGCGTATCCGTGCCGCCATCACCATTGCTGGTTGCGTAAACATCGCTCCAGTTAATGTTGTCGTCAGACACGTGAATTTTGTAGCTCTTACCGTAGGCGCCTTCCCAGTGCAGTACCACCTGATCGAAGGACATGCTCTGTCCCAGGTCCACCGCAATCCACTCCGGTTCATCCGGCCCCTGCTGATCTTTGAAGCTGTAGTAGCCACCCAGGTGGCCATGGTTCCAGTCCTGGTATTCATTGTTTTCCCAGAACCAGGCGTAATGCACCGTGGCGAGGTTGTGGTAGGGAATGGAACCCACATACTCCATGATGTCGACCTCACCACCCTGCGGCCACATCAGGTAGTCGAACCCCGAGGGAATTTCATTGGGCATCATCCAGAAAGCAAATCCCTGCCCCTGGTAACGTACATCCCGCGGCCAAACTCGCGCTTCGATTTTGTGCCCGGGACCAAAGGCCACCTTGCCCTGTGTATTAATACGACCGGAGGTGTAATCGCGATCGATATAGGATTCGTTACGGGTGGTGATCGACAGGACACCCCCATCGGCACCGGGTACACCATTGATAAAATTCAGGTTTTCCGGGCGCTCGGTGGCGCGGTCCAACTGGCCCGTACCCCAGTTACCGTTGATCCCGGTCCCGGTTTCGATATTCCACACTGTCTCATCGAGACTGCCACTGTTGAATTCATCCGACCAGATCAATGTCTGCGCGGTGGCATTGCCAGCAGCAAGACTAGCCGCCAGTGCAACCCCGCGGGCAAGCGGATGCTGAATTATTTTTCGGTTCATGTTTTCTCTCGCATTGCGTGTTGATAAATCCTGTTTTTCGCGCGCGCAAAAATCCTGTCCGCCAAAAGCAGCCATAAAAATGCAAGCAAACGAAATAACAGGAAAAAGAGAACAGCGGGTACCGGGAACTGCGGCAGGCTTCTATCTGAAAGAAGGCAGCCTCGCGGCATGCGCTGAAATGCAGGGTCAGCGCAGGATTAACATTACCCGCTGGTTGTTTTGAACCACCGGCGCCACACCCTTCTGGGTAGGGCGCAGCGCCGGCACTTCAAATCATCGAGATCAATAGACCTCAAAACTCCACAGGGAATAACCGTAGCCGGTGCCGCGCTCGATGCCCTGCATCCGCACATAGCGGCCACTGGAATTGGCATTGAGATTTAGCTGGTCGACACCGCCATCGCCATTGCTGACACTGGCAGCCGTGGTCCAGTTGCTTCCGTCATCGGACACCTGGATTTCGTAGATCTTGCCGTAGGCACCTTCCCAGTTCAGTACTACCTGACTGAGACTGTAGACAGCACCAAGATCCACCTGTAACCACTGGTCATCACTGAAGTCCGACGCCCAGCGGGTACCGCTGTCGCCGTCCACCGCGTAGTCGGCAAACCAGTAGTTACCTTCCGCAGAAGACGCGGTTGCTGACTTGTTCAGAGCCAGGTCGCCACCGGGCTGCGGCTCGCAGCAGGGAGGTTCAATAACTGGACCGCCGCTACCGTACACTTCCAGTTCCCACAGGGAGGCGCCCCAGCCGGTCGCGCGTTCGGTGATAAATACCCGAACATGCTGGCCACTGGCATTCAGGCCGGAAACCAGGTCTTCACCGCCATCGCTGTCGGTAACCGTGGCAACGGTGCTCCAGTTCTGTCCATCATCGGAAACCTGTACTTCATAGGCGCGTCCGTAGGCCGCTTCCCATTTCAGCACCACGCTGTCGATGGTGGATACACTGCCGAGATCGACAGAAATCCACTGCGGATCACTCCAGGCACTGGACCAGCGAGTACCCATATCACCGTCAACCGCTGCGGCGCCGCTGAGGTCTCCGTTTTCCATGGAGGAAACAGTCGCGTTTTTACCCAGTGCCAGGTTTCCGGTCGGCTCCGGTTCCGGGTCAACGGTTTCGCCACCGATATCCAGCCAGTTGACCTGCACCGCACCGCCAAATACCAGACGCAGTGTTTGCGCACCGTCTTTCAGGTTCACATTGGTGGTCAGGGTATCCCAAGCGCCGGCGGTAGCCGCTACCGCAACCGTGCCCTGGCTGACGCCATCGACCAGAACCTCGATACTGGTTGCCACTTCCGCGGCTACGCGCAGTTTCAACTCGGCATTGCCTGCCGCGCCCACCAGGTTGTATTCCACCCAGCTATCTGCCGTGGTTTCGGTAATATCCAGGAAGCCGCTGCTATCGGTGGTTTTATCCACGCGCACCGCACTCATGGTGCCGTAAGCTTCGGCCTGCACTTTCTTCGGCAGGTTGTGCACACTCGCCGCGCCGTGTACCGGCATATTCACATAGATATTGCCGAGCTCGGTGAGCACACCGGACTGACGGTAGTCGAACAGACCGTTATAGGGATGACCGTTGCGGCGACCGGTGAACCAGGCATAGCGGGTTACGTCCGGATCATTTTCCAGGTAGTCCACGGTCTGGATCAGGAACTGCTGCTGATCGGCTTCCGTCGTGGTGTCTTCCCAGGCGGAAAACTCGGTCAGCCAGATCGGGCGGTTGTACTTCTTGAACAGATCCACGTACCACTCGATGGCACCCACCACCGGCATATAGGCGTGAATGGACATGGCATCCACACGGCAGTCCGGACAGGCGGCGAAGAAGTCATCGAAGTAATCGATCGGATCGTAATAGGTAGTGCCGTTTTCGGTCACACAGTTGCCGCAGAAGTTCATCGCCACACTGACGATATCCAGATCAAACTCGTCGGCAATAGCTTCCAGGCGCGGCCACTCGGCAGCGGCCTGTGACGGCGTCATGCTGGCCTGATCAATAAAGTTCGGCTCGTTGAACGCGAGGATATATTTCACATCCGGGTGGGCCGCAATGTAGGCGCGCATGGCCTGGTCATCGAAGGCACCGTTCCAGGCCATGGGTACAAACTCCACCCCATAGTTCTGGTAAATATCCGCGATCTGCACATCCGGGGCGTGGCTCCAGTTGTACCACCAGGAAATACCCTGGGACATGACCTCGAAGTCTTCTACCGAGTGATGGCCATAGCCCAACCCGCGCTTGCTGCTTTTCGCGGAGCCGTAATTGTCGTCGATGAAAATATTGGTTACGGCCGTATCGGTGGCCTGACCATCGTTAACGGTGAGAACCACACGATAGCTGCCGTTATCCGCATAGGTGTGTGCCACGGTTGCACCGGTACCGGTAGTACCGTCACCGAAATCCCAGCTGTAGGTCAGCGCATCGCCGTTGACGTCGGAAGACTGGCTACCGTCGAGCGTAACGGTTGTGCCGGCAGGTCCGCCCATTACCGAAGGTTTTACTGCAGCCATGGGCGCGCGGTTGACCACTTCGCCATCGGTACCCGGATCCTTGGCCTGCTCGCCACCGGAAATATAAATATTGTCAATGGAGAGATCGGCAATTTCGCCAAAGCCCAGTACCTGGAATACCTGGCGCATATCGAACAGGTCGAGATCCGCAGCCAGTGCACTCATGGGAATGACAATGTCGTGCCACTGGCCATCACGGGCAAAGCCGTAGGGATCGTTGCCGGGTTTGAAGTCGATCCACAGCTGGCCAATGCCATCCACGTTGCCACCTTTCAGGCCGATTCTGAAATCGGTCTGATCACTGGTTTTCATGGAAAAGTGCAGCTTGGCGTTGCTGTTGTCGAAGGCGGTGAGGTTGAAACCTTCCCGTGCGGTCAGGCCGAGACCAAACCAGCCTTTGCCGGTAGAAGTCAGGTTCAGTGCAGAATTACCCTCACGGGTATCGCCGGTGTTCAGCGTCAGGGTTTCATCCCAGATAAACAGATCGCCGTTGACACCGAAACCGAAGTTGCCAGCATCCATATTGGCGCTGGTTTCGGTATAAATACCGTAGCTGCCGTACTCCGGCGCTTCCAGGGCCACGCTTTCGGTGAGGTAAATATTGTCGAAGGCGATTTCAAAATCTTCCGCGGCACCGGGACCGGACACACTGAAGAAGGTCTTGATGGTTTCCAGGTCCAGGCCGCCGAATTTGGACATGGGGATTGCCACGTGGTGCCACTCGCCATCCCGCTCCAGTCCGTATTGGTCACCACCTTCGGCCAGGGTGACCTTGGCATCACCACCGGCAGTACTGGCCAGGTTCACTTCGATCGCCACGTTGGAATTCACCTTGGCATCGAAGTGGAGATAGCCATGCGCGTAATTGCGCATGTTGTAATCTTTGTGCAACAGACCCATGCCCCACCAGTCGCCGGCGGCGACCGAGTAAGACAAAGCAGCACTGCCTTCCGCCGGCGTTGTCGCCACGGTGGTCATGTTGTTCCAGATGTACAGGTTGGCTTTGTCGCCCCAGTTGAACTCATCCAGTACCGGATGAGTCTCGGTCATGATGCCGAAGTCACCGCTATAGTAGCCGTCACTGGCCACTTCCAGTTCGGTGTATTCATTCGCATACAGGCGAACATAGTCCACCAGCATTTTGGCCGGAAAATCCGCGGTAATCAGCGCCGGGTCTTCGATCTCGACAAAATTCCAGCCGCCCACCGCGAGGTTGAGCAGGATATGGTTGGGGTTATCGCGGAATTCCGACAGGTTGGGGTCGGTAATATCCATGGTCAGGATCTGGGTGTCGTCCACGGAAATCACGATTTCCGACGGCGTCCAGTCCAGTTTGTAGGTGTGGTACTGCTCGTAAACGGTCGTGTCCAGCAGCACATCGGCGGCGTGGTCTGCCTGTAGCCAGTCACTCCAGTCGCCGGTCTCATGCCACCAGTGCAGCGCGCCGGAAACCGCATTGTTCACGGTGCCGTCGTCAATGGCGGACTTGAACCCCGCTTCCATGATGTCGATTTCACCGGATTTTGGCCAACCGTCGACACCGAAGTTATCTCCCAGCATCCAGAACGCCGGCCACAGGCCATTGTCCAGCTTCGGCAACTTGATACGCGCTTCCAGGGTGCCGTATTTGAAACTCATACGCCCGTTGGTGTGCAGGCGTGCCGAGGTGAATTCCTTACCTTCGTAGGCTTCCCGCTTGGCTTCGATGACCAGGTTACCGTCTTCCAGGTAGGCGTTATTCTGCGAGGCGGTGTAGTACTGCAGCTCGCCATTGCCGTTGCCATCGCCACCGGTGTTGAAGGTCCAGATATCGCGGTTGATCCGCTCACCATCAAATTCATCCGCCCATATCGGCGCTGTTTGCGCCTGGGCAGTGGCAATAATCGCTGGTTGCGCCAACAGGCACGCGGCCGTCAGCAGCAGCCGGCGTTTGACCGTTGCTCTTTTGATTTTCATTATTTTTCCCATCATGCGTTTTTTTAAGAAAATGATGTAATGCGGCCCGCCGGAAAAGCATGCTCCGGAGAAACGTTGAGCCACGACTACTACATCGCTTATGGAGTGCCGAATACCGGCAACGAATACTTTTTACGATTTATTGTCCGCGTCGCTTTTCGGAATGCTGGGCGACACACGCACGCAACTCCCGTATATGGCGGCGCTTTTTTTCCAGCCAGTCTTCGCGGATTTGTTGGTGTTTCAGCAAAGCCTTCAGCCAACCACCACCCACATTTCCATTGCGTTCCTTGTGGGATTCCAGCCAAACAATCACTTCCTCGAGACGCGACCGTACTGGTGCACAGGCGTCGTCACTGGCACCGCCGGAAAAGTAGACATTGTCGATAGAAAGGTCGCTGATCTCACCGAACCCCAACACCTGGAACAGCTGACGCATATCCGCAAGTTCAAGGTCCGCAGCGAGATCGGAAACCGGTATGACGATATCGTGCCACTCGCCGTCGCGGACAAATCCATAGGGGTCACTACCGGGTGCAAAGGTCACCCAGGTCTGGCCAATATTCTGGACATTGCCACTTTTCAGGCCGATGCGAAGTTCCGTCTGATCCGTACTGCGCATGGAGAAATGTAATGCCGCGTCGCCGTTGTCAAACGCGGAAAGGTCGAAGCCCTCGCGGGCGGCAAACCCCATTCCAAACCAGCCGCGACCGGTGGAGGCAAGGTTCAGCGCGGACTCACCTTCAATCGCATTGCCGTGGGTCACGGTGAGTGTGCCTTCCCATACAAACAGATCACTGTCGACACCCTCCATCAGTGCGCCGGCCGTTGTGTTGGCCTCGGATTCTGTGTAGATGCCGAAGCTGCCGTCTTCCGGCGCTGCCAGAGGTTCACTTTCGGTGAGATAGATATTGTCGACCGCGATGTCAAAGGGCTCTGCCGGCGCAGGACCGGACATGGCGAACAGGGTCTGTACCGTTTCAAAATCCACGCCGCCGAATTTCGATAGCGGAATCGCCACATGATGCCAGGCACCGTCGCGCGCCAGACCGTACTGCTCGCCACCGTTCGCGAGAATCACGGTGCCCTGCCCGCCGGAGGTGCTCATCATATGCACTTCCACGTTCACATCGCTGTGTAACTTCATATCGAAGTGCAAGGTGCCGTGTGCATAGTTGCGAAGGTTGTAGTCCGGGTGCAGCAGACCCATGCCCCACCAGTTACCCGGCTGCACGGTAAAGCCGAGGGACTCCGCCCCCTCGAGCGGAACCGGAGTAGTTCCCACCATGTTGTTCCACACATAGAGGTTGGTGTTGTCTTCCCAGTCCAGCGCATCGGTCACCGGGTGCGACTCGGTGAATATGCCGAAGTCACCGCTGCGGTAGTTTTCACTGGCTACTTCCAGCTCGGTGTGCTCATTGGCATAGAGGCGCACATAGTCCACATACATTTTTGCGGGGAAATCCGCGGTGATCTGTGCGGGATCGGTGATTTCGACAAAATTCCACCCGCCCACCGCGAGGTTGAGCAGAATGTGCATCGGGTTATCGCGAAATTCCGACAGTGCGGGGTCCGTGATATCCATGGTGAGCACGGCGGTATCGTCCACGGAGATCACCATTTCTTCCGGCGTCCAATCGAGGCGATAGGTGTGGTAGTCCGCATACAGCGGGTCGGCCATCACCACGTGCTGGGCGTGGTCCGCCTGCAGCCAGTCGCTCCAGGTTCCGGTCTCGTGCCACCAGTGCACCGCACCGGAGACCGCATGGTTGACCGTGCCATTCTCAATCGCGGACTTGAAACCGGCTTCAAGGATGTCGATCTCGCCGGATTTCGGCCAACCATCGACACCGAAGTTATCACCCAGCATCCAGAATGCGGGCCACAGGCCATTGTCCAGTTTCGGCAGTTTGATACGCGCTTCCAGCGTGCCAAATTTGAACCCGACGCGACCGTTGGTATGCAGTCGCGCGGACGTAAACGGTTTCCCCTCGTAGTTTTCCCGGCGCGCCTCAATCACCAGATTGCCGTCTTCGATGTAGGCATTGTTCTGGGACGCGGTGTAAAACTGCATTTCCCCATTGCCGAAACCACTGCCACCGGTGTTGTAGGTCCACACGCTGCGGTCGATCTGCTCGCCATTGAATTCATCCGCCCAGACCGGTGCTGTCTGCGCCTGCGCGCCACTGAACAGTGCGGGTTGCGCCAACAGGCACGCGGCCGTCAGCAACATACGGCGCTTCACCGTTGCTCTTTGGTTTTTCATTATTTTTCCCATCACGCTTTTTAGAATTTTGGGATCGGAATAGGCGCAAGCACAGACCCGATCGGCTTATTTCGAGCGCACAGATGCCGTCCCTGAAAATCGTGGGCATATTGTGAGATCGATACTGCTCGGAATCTGCCGGAACCGCTGGCAGAGGGGTACCACTGTTAAATCGCCGGGTGTTATATCGCCGGGCGTTAAATCACCGGGTATTTGATCGCCGGCATCAGAAAAGGAACTGCTATGAATTCAGAATTTATTGTTATTTTGCAATCGGCCCGCGCCTTGTGAGCGCTTCGCGAATTTCGGCTGCCGCACCCTTGTTGGTGGCGGCAGCCGGGAAAATCAAACTAGCGAGTTTGTTCAGCCGCAGTGGATATCTGCATCTGTCTTGGAAGCGATATGGATATTGTGCACGGTCATATCCAGCGCGCCGGCTGTGCGTACATAGAAAGGTGACAGCACCATGTCCAGTTTCGCACCGGCATCCGCCAGACACTGCAGGTCTACCGCGACGGTTTTCCATTCGCCCGGCGCCGCGCCCTTGAGCAGCTCGGTGATGGACTGCTCGGCACCGCAATCCATACCGCAGTTCATACCGAGGCTCACCGCATCACTCGGCGCAGCATCCACTTTCACATCGAACACCAGGGCGCCCTGCTTGCCCAGATAGCTACTGAGATCGGTGCGGCTGTTGGCAAAGAAGCCGGCCATGGCATTGCCCTCGCCATTCCACTGCAGACGACGGCTGTCTTCCTGAACATTGCGGTCAACGGACTGCACGCTGATACCGGCCAGTTTTGCCACGCTGCTGGAAATGACCGACAGATTGTTCGTGGCATCCATCACCTGAAAGCTCCAGGGATCCAGTGCACGGCCGTTGAATACTGCCAGTGCCTGTTTGCCATCGGATATTTTCAGGCCGCTCTGTTCGGAGAGCTCGGCCAACTGAACGCTGCTTCCATAATTGAGGCCGTAACCGAAGTTGAACTGGGCCAGCGCCTCATTTTCGCCGGGGTTGCGTACGGTGGGCTGTGCATCGTTCGGCCAGGAGAAGGTGAGTTTGCCTTTGAAGTCGTGGTTCACTTCGCCATCGGCGTTGCGGAAAATCACATCCGCCACACCTGCACCTTCGGTGCCCGGCTGCCAGATGACCGCGAAGGCATCGGAGGCATTGATGTGCGGATTCACCCACAGCGGACGACCGGTAATAAACAGGCTGACGACCGGGATACCCTGCTCGCGCAGGTGATTCAACAGCGCCAGGTCACCGGCGCCTTTGTATTGCAGGTTGGAAATATCGCCCTGCATTTCCGCATAGGGATCTTCACCGAAGACTACGATGGCCACATCCGGCTTCTGCTCGAAGCTGCCATCGACCGACAGCTCAGCGGTGCCGCCAGCAGCCTGCACGATATTGGCAATACCACCGTAAACGGAAGTGGCACCGGGGAAGTCGCTGTTCTGGTTACCGGTACCCTGCCAGGTGATACTCCAGCCACCGGCCTGCTTGCCGATATTGTCGGCACCGTCACCGGCCACGAGTACGCGCTGGTTGCGCGCAAGCGGCAGCAGCTGGTCGTTGTTTTTCAACAGCACGAGGGATTCACGCACCGCCTGGCGGGCGATGGCGCGGTGCTCGGGCGCGCCGATCAGGGATTCATCGGCGGCAAACGCGCGCGCGGACGGCGCACCGGCTTCAAACAGGCCCGCGCGAATTTTCACCCGCAGGATGCGGCGCACCGCGTCGTCGAGACGCGCCGCGGAAATCTCGCCGTTTTTCGCCTGGGCCAGGGTGTTCTTGTACAGCTCCTTCCAGCTCGGGTCCGGCGCCATGAACATGTCGAGACCCGCGTTGACGGACTGGGGACAGCTCACATTGCTGCAGCCATTCACGAACTGGTGACCGGCCCAGTCGCCGACGATGAAACCGTCGAAGCCGAGGCGACCTTTCAGCACATCGGTCATCAGGTATTTGTGGCCATGCATCTTCTCGCCGTTCCAGCTGCTGAAGGAGGCCATCACCGTCTGTACACCGGACTCGATTGCAGAGAAGTAGCCCTGGGCGTGCAGGCGCACCAACTCTTCCTCGCTGATCATCGCGTCGCCGCGGTCGATGCCGTTCAGGGTGCCGCCGTCGGCCAGGTAGTGTTTGGCGGTGGCGATGACATGCTTGCCCTGCAACAGGTCTTCGCTACCCGCAGTACCCTGCATGCCTTCCACCATTTCGCCGCCGTAGGCGCGGACCAGATCGGGGTCCTCGGAGTAGGATTCGTAGGTGCGGCCCCAGCGATCGTCACGCACCACCGCCAGGGTTGGCGCGAATACCCAGTCAATACCGGTCGCTTTAACTTCCGCCGCGGTGGCCGCGCCGATCTTGCCCAGCAGCTCGGGATTGTGCGCGGCGCCGAGGGCGATGTTGTGCGGGAACAGGGTCGCACCGATCACATTGTTGTGACCGTGCACCGCATCGGTGCCCCAGATCATGGGGATGGCGACACCGCCGTCGCTGGTGTCCATTGAGGCGTTGTAATATTCATCCGCCAGCGCCACCCAATCGGCCACGGAGGCATGCTTGTTGTCGTAGGGGAAGGCGCCGCCGCCGTTCAGGATGGAACCGATGTGATATTGCTTCACATCGTCCGGGGTCGCCGAGCGGATCTCCACCTGAATCATCTGGCCAACTTTCTCCTCGGTGGACATTTTGGCCAGGAGCGCGTCGATACGGGCTTCGACTGCGGGATCTTTGGCAATGCCGCTAGCCAGTTGCGGCCAGTGGGCGCTCACTTCGGCACTGCTACCGGCGGTTTTGGATGAACCCTCGGCGGTCATTTTCTGAGCGCCATTCTGTTCCGTGCAGCCCGCGAGCCCACCACCCGCTATCAGACCGGAGATGATCCCCAGCAAAATTCGCTTTTTCATCACCGCAAAACTCCCATTCCTGTTCGCCGTTATTTTTTGAATCGTCGTGTGACTTTCCGCCGCCGATCAGTCTCATTGTTTGAGCCTGGATACCCGGCTTTTCCAGCTTCCGTTGTACGGATTGCGCAGAAAAGGGTCGTCCCACTTTGAAGTCCGGGCACAAAATGGTGCAAACCACCTTGCCACCCCGGCATAAACACCAAAATGGGACGCTCTCGAGCGAGATTTATTTGGTGAGTTTCACATTATCCACCTGCAGTACCGCCCCCATCTGGTTGTCCCAGGCGGGGGAGATAACGAATGGCGTATTCACGCTCGCGGTGTTGAGACCCATTTCCGCCAGCTCCAGCATGGGGATCTGGAAGTGGGTCCACTGATCTACCGCGGGCATATCCAGCGGGTAGTCACCGGAGGAACAGGGGTGGCCGCAGTCCGCGCGGAAAGTGAGTGATGCGGAACCGGAATCATCCGGCTCGGCCAGAACCCGCAGGTCAAATTCCATGTAGGTGTAATCGCTCAGGTCATAGCTGTTGGTGGACTGGAAGAAACCGATACCCTGGTCGGTGTTCCAGGAAATCTGCCCGACATCACCGTAGTCACCTCCGGCATCCACCACCTCGAAATCCACAGTACCGAAGGCGGTCCAGGTGAACCACTGGTAGGGATCTTTGGCCTCTCCGTCAAAAACAGAAACCTCTTCGCCTTCCGGCGCCTGGGGCGGCGCGATACCGGGCTCGAGGACAAAGTCACTGTCGGAAGTGGCGCAGCCCTTGCCGGTGTCGAAGTCCTCGGTGCACTGGTAAACACGCACATAGTCGATCACGTATTCCTGCGGAAAGGCGCTTTCGTCAATGCCTGTGTCGTTCACGTTGGCCGGCCAGTCTCCGCCCACAGCCAGGTTGAGAATCAGGTGGAAGCTCTGGTCAAACGGGGCGTTGGGGTTGCCCAGCGCCGCGGCGCTGTACCAGCCGTCTTTGGTCTGGGTGGCGTAGTGGTCACCGTCCACATACCAGCGGATCTCGCCCTCTTCCCATTCCGCCGCATAGGTGTGGAAATCATCCGCCGGATTCAGGCCACCGGGAATCTGGTAAGCCACACCGGTGTATTTGTTGCCGGGCCAGACATCGCCATAGTGCAAGGTGCCGTGAACATGGTCCTCACCGCCTACTTTCAGGTTCACCGCCTCGAGAATGTCGATCTCACCGGAGAGTGGCCAACCGCCATACTTCCACTCGCTCGGCAGCATCCAGAAGGCGGGCCAGCTGCCCTGCCCCTGCGGCAACTTCGCGCGCATTTCAAAGCGGCCGTATTTCCAGTCGCCCATACCTTTGGTGCGCAGGCGTGCGGAGGTGTAGGTACCGCTGCCACTGGCATCGCCCGGATCGTAATTCGGATCGTCGTCCACCAGATTGGGGCCGGTGGCGTCCTCGCGGATCGCCTTGATGTGCAGCATGTCGTCGGCAACCCAGGAGTTTTCCGCAGCATCGGTGTAGCACTGGGCCTCGTTATTGCCGCCGCCAGTACAGTTTTTTTCGTGTGCCCATTTTTCGCTATCGATGGCTTCGCCAGAAAATTCGTCCGCCCACACCAGACAGTAACCACTGTTCAGCGGATCTTCCAGGCACTGTTCCGGCCGCTCGTTCGCGGGTGGGTCGTTGGGTATATTGACCTGGCCATCGTCATCATTGTTGCTGCCACCGCCACCACAGGCGGTCGCGGCAATCGCCATTGCCAGTGCCGAAGATCTAAACAGAATTCTGGACATCGCTGTCTCCTCATCTTTTGTTTATTGTTTTCATGTTCTCTCTGGAGAGAAGCGCACTTTTAGCGCCTGCCGGTGAAAACCGTCGCCCCACCTTGCCACTGCGCACAAGGTGGGCCGACGTTTTAGAGAAATAAAAAAAGGGCGATAGAGATATCGCCCCAAGTAGACAGAAAATCGACAATTACAGTGAATTGAGAAACTGCAGCAGGTTCTGCTTGTTACCGGCAGACAAAGACTGATAGGCATTTTTCGCCGCCTGGCCCTCGCCACCATGCCACAGGATGGCCTCTTCAATGGTTCGCGCGCGACCGTCGTGCAGGTAGCTGTGTACCGGTGTGCACACCTCATTGCCCTGGCCGCCGATCGGGTTTTCCACACCACCGGTTACGCAAGCGGAAAGTCCCAGCCCCCACAGCGGCGGTGTGCGCCACTCAGCTCCGCTGGCTTCACTCTCGCCGAGGTTATCGGCCAGCCCTGCCCCCATATCGTGCAACAGCAGATCGGTGTAGGGATAAATGGTCTGGTTACGCAATTCAGCCAACGGGTGGAACTCCCCGGTTTGCATTGTCGGTGTATGGCAACCGGCGCAGCCGATATTCGCAAATACCTGCTCACCACTGACCACCGCCGCATTGTCGTAATCCCGCTGCGGACGGATTCCCAGCAGCGAGATATATTTGGTCAGATCCCGCAGATGATTGCCTGCAAGTTCCGCCCCGCTACTACCACAATCGCTCTGACTGCTGCCGCAATCCGGGCTGGGGAATACGGAAGTCATCACACCCATATCCGTATTGAATGCGCGTGCCAGCTGGTGGCGAACACTGGCGGCACCGGCCTTCCAGCCAAAGCGGCCCAGACGGGTGTCGCCGGTTTCCGGATCGATCACGCGATTGACGCGACCGGAAATGCCATCGCCGTTGCTATCCCCGGCATCTGCCAGCGCGACAATTGAGGATTCCGCAATCGCTTCCAGCAATCCCATGCCCACCAGGTTGGGCGCGATGCGCGCGGAAAAGCGCGCGGGTGTTACCCCGGTAAATGCATAGTTCGGCGAGCGCAAACCATTTTGTTCGCTCCAGTACGCGATCGAGACATTACCTTCACTGGCCGCACCGCTGCGCGCCTTAGGTTGCAATACCGAACCGAGGTACGGGTCCGGGTTGCCGTTGGCATCGGCCACTTTGATGGTCCATTTTTCCAGCGGCTCACCCACCGCTGCCGGCGCTGCGCGACCGTTGCGCTCGTGGCAACTGCCGCAGCTGCTATTGATGTAATGGGGCCCTGCAAGATTGACCATGGGTGCAAATGCGGGATTCTCCAACGGCTTTTCATCGTGCACACCGTCGATGGCGGAGCTGTGTAATACACGGCGGCCAAGCATAAACGGCTGCGCATTGTCGTAGCCAAGATTCGTCGCCATCTGCAAGAAGTGATTGTCGGTCTCACCAGAGGTCAGCGCGTGAATGGTGGTGTCGCCGCCGAGCCAGGCTTTCTCCGGAATCTTAAACGAGTCTTTGATACCGCCAAACGGCGTGGTGCCACCTACATCCCAGGGGACCAATCCCTCACCGACGATATACAGGAAGGTGGTGCCGTAATAATTCGCACGGCCATTGGGCACACTGGCATCCAGAAACTGGCTGATTTCAAATTCCAGTTTATCGCCAACCTGAATGGGGCGATTTTCCCGACAATTGAAACTGCGCTCTTTAAAGTAGTGCTCGTTATTCACCACGGTCATAACACCGTTGTCGCAGTACTCCGCTACAGTACCAACACCACGATAGAACCAGCGATTCTCCGCCTCAGTATCACTCAGCTTGAACTGGGTACGCACATTCATCCGTACCGTGTCGCCGCCCTTGGCGACTTCATCGATGATTTCAATCGACGCCGTGCGATCTTCCCAGTAGAAACTCAGGTAATGATCATACGCCTGGAAGTGATCCTCTTTGGCATGACGGTCCCGTGCACGATCAGAGAAACGGGTAACCAGCGCGGTTGCGGTTTCGTATTGTTGCACCGGCTCCAGAGGGGTAGCGCTGTCATACAGGGGAACTATATTTCCAAGGTTGGGCGTTCCGCCGGAAGAGGAGCTACTGGAGCCACCAGAAGAACTACTACTCGAGGAACTGCCAGAAGAGCTACCAGAACCACTTGAACTACTGGAACTGGAACCGCCACCGGAAGAAGAACCACCCTGCCCGGTAAACGTGTATTGCGCAGGACTGGTGGTCTCACCAACACCATTGGTGATTTTTGTGTAGTAAACCGAAAGGGAATCGCCGGGAGAAAGATTCGGAATATCGTGGTACCAGTCATTCCCCGACTGCGTCATACGTACGTTCAGCTGCCCGCCGCCATTGACCAAATAGTGCACATCCACAATATCGCCGCCGCTCATGCGCGCCTGCGCCGTAGTTCCATTGACTTCAACGATACAGCCGTTATCACAACTGGCGGCCGTACCATAAACGCCAAGCTCCCAGATGGAGTAGCCCCACTGATTGCCCGCACTCCGGGTAATACCATTGATACGCACGTACCGGTAAATGCCGTCCACCGTGACGGTATCGGTTCTATGCCCAAAAACACCACCGGTCTGAGTCGATAGCGTGGACCATTGAGCGCCGTCATTGGAACCCTGTATCTGGTACGTCTCAGCGTTTGCCGCTTCCCAGAATATTTCTACCTGATCCAGATCGTAGGACTGGCCAAGATCGACACTGATCCAGGAAGGATCGGTCTGGGCCGCGGATGCCCAGCGGGTTCCATTATCGCCATCGACCGCATTACTTGCGGCGAGATCTGCGGTGCTTGCAGAAACCGGAGCGCCGGTTGCCAGATTATTGGATTGCGCGCTGCTCATGGTACTCGCTGAAACGAGTACTGCAGCAGAAATAAGAGAAAATGCAGGCCGCAGCAGTTTGCCTCGCCCTGAGGGGAGTTGACGCATGATCGATCCTCGTCGTTATTTATTTTCTATTCGGGATTGCGAACACTGGTATTCATCATCGCAACGAATACACGCGTAACCGTAATTATCCGGCGCCAGGGTGTCGTCCCACTTTAGGAACTTCACCAATCTGGTGCGTTTGCTCAGGGGAAAGAAGGAATAAAGCGAAGATTTTATGACGCGCTTCTCTCAGCGCTGGGGGAGTAGAAGTGGTATTGATACTCCGGAGGTCGAGCGACTCCGGAGTATCATTCGGTACTAAGAGGTATGACCTAGACTTATTCCGCCTTGGCCTTGCAGTAGTGATTGATAAATTCCATATGATGCGGCCAGCTGTCTACCGTGGACTTTACCTGGCTGCGAATACCCGCAAGGAAACGCTCCAGCTCTGCATCGCTCATCATATCCACGATGGGATGATAGGTTTTCGGCATCAGGCCCTGTCCAAGAAGTACCTGTAACCAGGAACTCTCACCGAATAATTCCACGCCATTCTGGTAGACACGGCCACTTTGTTCAAAAATTTCCATTCTGCGCGCAAGGGATTCGGGAATATCCATACCCCGGCAATAGCGCCAGAACTCGGTATCCTGGCGGTCGGTGAGCTTGTAGTGCAGGACAACAAAGTCGCGCACGTTTTCGGTTTCTTCCCGTACCAGTTTGTTGAACTCGTCTACTTCCGCCGGAATGATGCCGTTGGAAGGGAACAGAGTCAGCAACCGGACGATGCTGCGCTGTATCAGGTGGATACTTGTGGATTCCAGGGGTTCGATAAAACCACTGGACAAGCCGATCGCCACACAATTCTTTTTCCAGTGTTGGCGACGGGTACCGGTGCGGAAGGGAATTACCCGCGGTTCATTCAGCGGCTCACCCTCGACATTCTCAAGCAACTGGGTCAACGCCTGCTCTTCACTCATGTAGTGACTGCAGAAAACGAGGCCGTTGCCGGTACGCGACTGCAGGGGTATGCGCCACTGCCAGCCAGATTCCCGTGCAATGGAACGGGTATAGGGCACTGGGTTTTCGCCCTTGCCCGTTTGCACGGCCACGGCGCGATCGCAAGGTAGCCAGTGTCCCCAATCGTCAAAGCCGGAGTGCAGCGCCTTGTCGATCAGCAGTCCGCGGAAGCCAGTGCAGTCTATAAAAAGGTCGCCTTCCAGTAGCGCACCGCTATCCAGCTTGAGAGCTTTGATATCACCACTGTGGGGATCCAGCTGCACATCTTCAATTTTGCCTTCAATACGTTCAGCGCCGTGCTTTTCCGCCAGCGCTCGCAGGTATTTGGCGTAAAGGCTGGCATCGAAGTGGTAAGCGTGGGTGCGTTCACTGCGCGGGGAAACCGCGAATCGCCCCATTCGCGCGCCCAGATGCTCTTTGGTGTATTCGCCGATATCGTAATGAATACCATTCCTCAACCCCTTTACCCAGAAGTGGCTGAAGTTGCATGCCCAGCAGTCTTTACCGGCATAACCAAAAGAGTGGATATACTCCTCACCGACCTCTTTCCAGTTTTCAAACGCGATCCCCAGTTTGAAGGTAGCGTTGGTCGCCGCCATCACTTCGCGCTCATCAATCCCGAGTAATTGATGGAAAAGATGTAACGTTGGGATAGTGGCTTCGCCTACTCCCACGGTACCAATGGACTCGGATTCAACCAGCCGGATATCGAGGTTTTTCCCCAGAATTTTCGCCAGCGCCGCGGCGGTCATCCAGCCTGCGGTACCGCCTCCGGCGATAATGACTTTGCGAATTCTGGTATCGGTTTTATCGTTGTTCTTCTGCACGGTGCATCTCTCAAGGCATCAGTTTCTGAATAGGCGCGTTGTTTTTTATAATCAGCGTTTCAGATCATTTTGTAATTTTGCGCGCAGTCGCATCGCGGCCTCCAGCGACAGCGGCTGCTCCAGGACGCCGCGGGCTGTCAGTTCGATATGATCACTCGCGCCCTCTTCCGCATCAAACACATAGTAATCAAACAGGGCTTTCCATGCTTTGCGCTGGTGCGCGGGGAGATTGCGCAACCCGAGGATGCCATGCAAAAGTGCGTTGGTGGGACGCCCCATATGGGCCGCAGAGTCCCGCCACCAGTGGGTGTAAAGCACATTCAGCGTATCGAGACATTCGACGTGGTGCCACCACATTCCCGGAAGAAACAGCGCGTCACCGGGTTCCAGCTCGGCAACCTGTGCCTGTTCCAGGGCCGCGCGGAATTTCGGGAAGCGCTCGAAATCCGGCTGGTAAAAATCCACCAGGCTGATTTCCTGTCCGCCAGGAGCAAACTCCAGAGGACCGGGATACAGGTTGGCGATCTGCTCTGGCGGCAACAGGGTAAAGCGGCGTTTGCCGGCAAGATTACAGGCAAGATTGTTCGGGAAATCATAGTGTGCGGCTACGCGTACTTTATTGCCCAACCACAGAGAGCCAATTGGAGAAACCTGGCTTACCCCGGCATCATTTTGTGCGGAAAAATCGGGGAACCAGTAACTGACTTCGCTGGAGGGCATATAGCGCATGGGCATTGCTACAGAGTCCTCACTGACGAGGATATCGTCCAGTAGCGCTCCCAAATCCACTCGCCGCGCTTCAAAATTGAACCCGCTCAGGTCGTCATTGTAAAAAATTCGGCCACCGGTATCCGAACTACCGAAGCAGCCGTTGATCGGCTTGCCACTGTACAGATCCAGCAGATAGTCTGCCATCGCCCGCTTCGATCGCTTTGCAGCCTGCACAGCGGGAAAGTGGGCACAGTAATCACGGAGCACTAGCGGTCTGGTCGCTCCGGTAATGAATTCCATTACATTCTCTGGCGAGATGCCGGTCACTTCATCCGTGTGCTTCAGGCTGATCGTTTCGATAAATGGCTTGCCCATGAATCCCCCCTATCGCGTCATGCAGACTGCCGACGATTTTTTTCATCGATCAGGCGACGCACTTGCGCCTGGGAAGCGAGCACCATGTAGATGGCTTCGAGAAATCCAGCACGGTGGAGCTCGTTGAGGTCCTCTGCGTTCAATGCCCGCAGACGCTCTTCGTCAATGGTGTAAAACCCTTTTAGCTGATTGCTTTCACCATTATCGAGGGTGATATCCATGGTGAAGGATTCCAGAAGGCCGTGTACTTGCAACGCGCGTACGAATTTTTCATTTTGCTCGATACCCGTGTGGATGGCATCCAGCATATCCGCTACGCCATCCAGGTACGGGGAACTGCCGCCATACTCAAGAAACAGCGCCTCACCTTGCTGGCGATTAATCCGCGGGTTGTCGAGATCCACGTGGATTACGCGACGAACTTTTTGCACACCATCTTCGACAAAATTCTGACGCCCGATCAGGAATGGACCACGGCGGATCGTCAGCGGCGTATAGGAGGTTGCCCAGCGGCCATCGCGGAGATACAGGTTTTCACCGGGCTGTAGCCCCAACAATGCCAGCGGAAAGAAAGCACCACTATTGGCATCTTTCTGGAAAAAAATCGGGTATTGCCCCTGCAGCGCACGAAATTCCAGCGGGAAAGTGAGTGCGAACCAGGAGTCATCGCCAAAATCTGCCGAGGGCTCGGTTATCACGCGCAAATCGCGGTGTTCAACATTGTTCAGCAATACTGCATTGGCCATTCTATTTCTCTCTTCTTGGATTTTTATTCTTTTGTCTATTTCTGGTTTCAGTGTATGAAAAAAGCCGCTGACCCCGAGGCCAGCGGCTTTCCATTGCCTTACTTCATCCCATCCTGTGAAATGGCTTAGAAGGCGTAACGGGCACCCAGCTGCCAGCGGGCACCACCCTGGTAGTAACCCAGGACCTGGCGCTTGTCACGGCCGTGCACACGCTGGTACTCGTCGGTGACATTGATGCCTTCCAGGAATACCTGCAGGCCTTCCAGCTGCGGCACTTCGTAACTTACATTCAGGTCGATCTGATTGTAAGCCTCAACGTACTGCGGGTTAGCACCGGTATTCTGTCCACGAGAGCTCAGGAACTCATCGCGCCAGTTATAGGCGATACGCGCCTGGAAGCCGTTCTTGTCGTAGAAGCCAACCAGGTTAGCGGAGTCGCTCAAACCAACCATGGCCTCCTGGTCAACCAGGATAAACGGATCGTACTCGAGTTCAGAATCCACGATGGTGTAGTTCGCCTGCAGACCGAAGCCGGTTTCACCGAACATGTGCTGTACTGCGAATTCGACACCATCGATGGTGTTTTCCACATCACTGTTCACGGGGGTGTCAACGCGGAACACCATATCGCGGTCAGTGGCCGGGTTGCCCTTGATGAAGATCTTGTCAACGGTAACGCCGTCTTCCAGGTAGGTCACATCGACAAACTCGCTGTCCGCGTAGTTGGCCGCGATGTACTGGCGAATGGACTCCGCATCATTGGCACCGTTGGCGCGAGCCTCGTCGACCAGAGCACCGTCCGCCGGGTTAGCAATATTGAACAGTGTCGTGTCGGTTTTGGCGTTGCTGATGAAGTTGGACACATCCTTGCGGAACAGGCCAACAGACGCGTAGCTGGTTTCACCGTAGTACCACTCAACCGAGAGGTCGTAGTTGGTGGACTCGTAGGGCAGCAGGCTGGGGTTACCGGTAGAGCCGCCGCCGATACCGCCGTTGGCAATGGAGCCAATGGTGGTACCACCCTTGATGGAGTTGTAATCCGGGCGGGTAATCGCCTGGCTCACCGCCGCACGCGCCACCAGGTCTTCACGTACATCCAGCTTGAAGCCAATGCTCGGCAGCCAGTAGTCGTAGTTGCCTTTCTCGCTCAGGAATACCTGCTCACCATCACCGAGGATGGCCTGCTCGTTGTTGGAGTTCCACTCGGCGCGGCTGTAGGCCGGCACTACGGAAGTGGAGTCCACATCGGTCTGCTCGTAGCGCAGGCCAGCATTCACTTCATACGGCATGGTGCCGATCGCGGAGTTGAAGTTGTACTGGGCGTAGGCCGAAGTAGATACCTCGATGGTCTCGCGGTCAGTGTCGGACGCGTAATCGGTAGAGGCGCAGAAAGCAGTGCCACAGTCACCGACACGGTTGGCGGTAGCGCGATCGGTGGCATTGCCAGCGTACAGCTGCTCGGCCATGGCACGCACGGCGTTGAAGTCCCACGCGTAGTAGATGTTCAGCGGGTCAAGTCCACCCACCTCGGAGAAGTCACCCCAGGAAGCGTCGAACTTGTCAGAGATACTCTCTGCGCTGAACAGGCCATCCGGAAGGTCGGAAGCCGGGCCGGCGCCGCCCCAGTTGTTACGCTGCACGCCAACAGACTGGGAGTGATTGACCACTTCCTGGCGGGCGATACCAAAATCGATGTCGCTGGACTCGGTCAGCTCGAAGTTCCCGCCGAAGCGGAACTGGTCAACTTCAGATACGTCTTTGGAGTTGGTGAACACGGAGCCAGTTACGATGATATCCGACGCATTAATGCCATTGGCGGTATCGATATGAATGGCCGGGATATCGCCGGTGAAGTCTACGCTGCTGGCATTGCGCACCATGGCGGCAACGGTCAGCACGTTGCTGGTACCCCAGGGGCTATCCGGGCTGCGCTCGGCATTGGAATGCTGGCCGTCAAAGAAGAGGTTCAGGCGATCGTTGACCTGCCACTCCAGGTTGATACCCAGCATGTCACCTTCGTGGATCTCCGCCATGCTGCCGCCGCCCATGGCGACATCGCTCGGGCTACCGTAGAACTCGGAATAGATGATCGGGGTGGAGATAGGACCGTCACTCCAGACGCCGCGCTGGTCACCCTGCCAGGCGTGGTACACGGAAATATCGTTGAACTGTTTGGCGATCTTGTTCTGGTAGTAGTTGTAATCCAGGGTCGCGGTCACGTCGTCGTTCGGCGCCCACTGCAGTACCAGCTGGCCGTTGGTGCGCTTGCGCTGCTGCTCTTCAAACTTGTAGGCCGCATTCTGCGCTACCGAGTAGATGTCGCCTTCACCCGGACGGTTCACCTGGTTGTCGACCGGTACCGCACCCCAGGCATCGTTGACGCCATCCCAGTTGTTGTCCATCTGGCCTTCAACACTGATCCAGCCGCCCGGTACCAGCGCCTGCTGGCTGCCGCTCTCGCGCTCGGACACGCTACCGGAAATGGCTACACCGATGGTGCCGTCGGCAAAAGTATCGGAGAAGAAGCCGCTGTATTCCGGAGTCAGGTTCGCGTCTTCTGAAGACTCGTCCATCACGCCCTTGACCGCAAAGCGCATGGTGCGCTCAGGGGTATTCAGCGGACGGGCAGTCAACAGGTTGATGGTGGCACCCATACCGCCGGAAGGCAGGGTAGCATCGCTGGTCTTGGCAACCTCTACACCGGTTACCATGTCAGAGGCGATATTCTGGAAATCGAAGGAGCGACCACCAGTGGTGCGCGCCAGCTGGCGTCCGTTCAGGGTTACCAGGTTGAAGTCGGGGCCAAGACCGCGCACGGTCACCTTGCTGCCCTCGCCGTTTACACGGTCGATGGACACACCGGAGATGCGCTGCATGGATTCTGCGAGGTTGGTATCGGGGAACTTGCCGATATCTTCTGCGGAGATGGCGTCGACAATACCTTTGGCATCGCGCTTCACATCCATGGACTTCTCAAGGCTGCCGCGAATACCCAGCACTACCACTTCTTCCAGTGCTGCATCCTGTTCGGTTTGAGCCAGGGCATGCCCACTAATGCCCGTGAGGGTAGCGATGGCTACCGCAATGGAATTCTTCTTGAATCCGGTCATTTTATTCATGGAGTTGTCTCCCCCATCGTCACGTCATTTTCGTTATTGGTTTCGCCAGGGTGGGTACCTCAGAGACCGCAATAGGATAACCCGATCTGGCGCCACGCTATACTCCCGCTGCGCCTCAATATGAGTCGTCCCACCTTGGGGAAATGGCCCAAAATGGACTATCCCACCTTGAATCAGGCAAAGCGGGAACGAAAAAAACCTTTAGATTCAACAACTTAAAGATTTGGCGCATTTATGCACCAGCCGTGGGCAGAATGCCGTCCAGATGAGGGCAAGCGGCGAGAAAAGTGGGGCCCAGGGGTCGCAACACAGGAATGACCGGCTAGACATAGCTGCCCAACCGAGATGCGTTGAAGAAATAGCGGCGGCCGGCAAAGCCGACCGCAGCAGATGTTGATCGGCCGGTTACCACCAGGTGGCGTAGAGCGCGGTCAGCAACAGCACCACGCCAATACCCGCCAGGTTAAAAGACTGATCGGTCGCAAAGCCCGTTTGACTGACCGCATCCCCTCGAACTTCTGTCGGCTCCCCCGCTCCGCCAGCGACCGCTCCGGATTGCAGCAGCGAGGCGATGACCGCCAGCGCCAGACAACAGAGGAACACCAGCCCCACCCGGTCGATAAACGGCAGTTCCGGCCAGGCAAACTTCAGCAACAGCGACAACACCGCCGAAGCCAGTGCCGCCACCAGCGCCCCATTGGCGGTAGCCAGCGGCCAGAAGATCCCCAGCAGGCAGAGCACCACAATGCCCGGCGTGAAGAAGCCGGTGAACTCCTGAATGTACTGGAACGCCTGGTCAAAGTTGCCCAGTAGCGGCCGGGCACATAGCGCTGCCAGCAGCAGGGATACCGCACCGGCGATGCGACCGACGCGCACGTAATGCGCCTCACTCTCGTCCGGGCGTCGGTGGCAGTACAGATCCATAGTAAAGATGGTGGCAATGCTGTTAACCATAGACCCCAGGGAAGACACAATGGCGGCAATCAGGGCAGCGAAGATCAGCCCCTTCAGCCCAACCGGCATCAGGTTCATAAGCGCCGGATAGGCCTGGTCCGCGCGCGCCAGGTCCGGCAGCAGCACCACCGCGGCGATCCCCGGCAACACCACAATCAGCGGCATCAACAGCTTGAGGTAAGCGGCAAACACAATGCCCTTCTGGCCTTCCCGCAGATCCTTCGCCGCCAGTGCCCGCTGGATGATGTATTGATTGAACCCCCAGTAGGACAGGTTCATCACCCACATGCCGCCCACCAGCACCGAGATCCCCGGCAGGCTTGCGTAATGCGGGCTGTCCGCAGAGAGGATCATGTCGAACTTTTCCGGGGCCCGCTCGGCCAAGATGGTAAACCCGGCGAACACCCCGGCGCCCTCGCCGATTCGGTCCAGGGCTATAAAAGAAAGCACCAGACCACCGAATATAAGCAGTACTACCTGAATCACATCGGTCAGCGCCACCGCTTTGAGCCCGCCGTACAGGGAATAGGCCAGTGCCAGTACCACCAGAAACCCCATGCCATAGGCCAGCTCTACACCGGCGATAGTGTGAATGGTCAGTGCCCCAAGCCACAGGATCGCCGTGAGATTGACGAATACATAGACCCCGAGCCAGAACACCGCGAGGATGGTTTTCACCCGGTTGTCGTAACGCTGTTGCAGGAACTGGGGCATGGTGTAGATACGCCGGGCGACGAATACCGGCAGAAAGTACTTGCCGACGATGATCAGGGTGATGGCCGCCATCCACTCGTAGGAAGCGATGGCGAGGCCAATGGCATAGCCGGAGCCGGACATGCCGATAATCTGCTCCGCAGAGATATTCGCCGCAATCAGCGATGCCCCCACCGCCCACCAGGGCAACCCCTTGCCGGCCAGGAAATAGTCTCGGGTACTTTTCTGACGCCCGTCTTTCTCCCGGGATACCAGCCAGGCGACGGTCACCAGAAATACGATATATACAGCGACCACGCCGGTATCCACCAGCGAGCCGCCAATCAGCGGGAAATCCATGATTGTCTTTTCTCTCTTCCACAGGGAAGCTGCGCACAACGGCTGACGCTTCCGGTTTTCGGTTATTTTTATTCAGTGGTCGATCGACGGGGGCAATGCTAACGGCAAGTACCAGCGGGGAACACCGCGGTTTCCCATGAATACGTTTTCACATAGTGGGAAAACCATTTTGTGCTGGATTGCGACCAAGGTCATGGGGTTTGCGGTTGCGGAAAACGTTTTCACCCCATACTCTCTGTGGGACCTAACGCAAAAGAACAACAATAAAATGCTGCACAGTCCTCGTGAACAGACAGCACCGGAAGCACCCAAACTGCCAAAACTGCATTTCTGGCAGATCTGGAGCCTTTGCTTTGGCTTTGCCGGTATTCAGTTTTGCTTTGCCCTGCAGAACGCCAATGTCAGCCGGATTTTCCAATCCCTTGGCGCCAGCGTGGAAGATATTCCCATCCTGTGGGTCGCCGCGCCGATTACCGGCCTGCTGATTCAGCCCATCGTCGGTTACCTCAGTGACAACACCTGGAACCGCTTCGGTCGCCGCCGCCCCTTCCTGATTGCCGGCGCCTTTGCCGCGGCAACAGCGCTGCTGGTGATGCCCAACTCCACGGAATTGTGGATGGCCGCGGCCATGCTGTGGATTCTCGATGCCTCCCTGAATGTGATGCTCGGTCCCTCGGTAGCACTGGTGGGCGATATGCTGCCGGAAGAACAGCGCTCCAGCGGCTTTTCCATGCAGAGTTTTTTTATCGGTGTCAGCGCCGTGGTGGCCTCGGCCATGCCCTGGACCTTGAATCACTGGTTCGATGTAACCAATACCAGTGCCGGTAAAGCCATCCCCGATTCGGTGACCTACGCCTTTTATATCGGTGCGGCGATTGTGCTGTTTACGGTGCTGTGGACTTGCGTAAGCACCCGCGAGTACAGCCCGGAGCAGCTGCAACGGGAAAAGCACAGCCTGGGGGAGAAGTGGCAGGACACCTACAATGCGGCCAAAAACCAGCCACGTTTTCTCCGCCAGGGTACCGTGTTTACCCTGTCCGGTGCGCTGGCGACAGTCGCCGTGCTGGCCCTGGCACTGGACAAGAAGTTGCTGATTTTAACTCTGGGGATTGTCGGCTACGGCGCCTTCCAGCTGCTCGCAGCCAACATGTACCGACGACGCAAGTACCGCAACGGTCTTTATCAGATCATGCACGACATCCTGGAGATGCCCACCACCATGCGTCAGCTGGCGGTCGTCCAGTTCTTCACCTGGTTCGCACTCTTTTCCCTGTGGATTTACGGTACGCCGGCGGTTGCCAGCTTTCACTTCGGCGCGAGTGATGCAAATTCCGCGCTCTACAACGAGGGCGCCAACTGGGTAGGCATTCTGTTTGCCACCTACAACGGTTTTGCCGCGCTCGCCGCCATTGCCATCCCCTGGATGATCAGTGCGATCGGTATTCAGCGTGCGCACATCCTCAACCTGTTGCTTGGCGCCGGAGCCATGCTGTCGTTTCTGTGGATTCGCGATCCGCAGTGGCTGCTGGTTTCGATGGTCGCCATGGGCTTTGCCTGGGCATCCATTCTTGCGATCCCCTACTCCATCCTTACCTGCACCCTGCCGCAACATAAAATGGGAACCTATGCGGGGATCTTCAACCTGTTTATCGTGATTCCGCAGATTCTTGCCTCCAGCCTGCTGGCACTGGTCGTGCACCACCTGTTTGCCGGCCAGGCCATCTACGTGCTCGGGCTGGCTGGTCTGCTGCTGCTTGCCGCGGCCGGCGCCACCTGTTTTGTCCGCATAGAATCCGCTCCCGCAGAAGCCGCAGGGGCTGCCGCCATTTAAGCGGCGTGCCCGCGGCTGCCAATGCGTGCCTGCGATCACTGATCCCCTGTGATTCTTCTCTCCCTTGTCTCCTTTCGCTTCCGGCGTTGCGGCCTCGCCAGGTCTCCTCCCACCGATATTTGGTGTTTTCTGAAAACGTTTTCCGACTGAAAACGTTTTCAGCTGGAGAAAACGTTTTCATCCTGTTTTCATGGGATTTCCGTTGACGCTCGGAATTTGACTTCATTACATTTGAAAAAAATCGCAGAAAACCGGAGCCAGAAAACTCCGACACTTCGCGAAAAATGAAGCGATTCCATTGCAAAAATAACACCAGCAACCGGAACGCCGCAGCAGATGAGAGAAAGAGACAACCGGCCTTTGTGGCGCCCGGGATTCCTACCCCGGCTCGCAAAGTTTGACCTGGCAATGCATTCCGCCAGCACCCCGCCAACCGCTCCTTTCACCACCGGATTCGCCCACCCCACGGGCGAAGCGCTTGCTCAGATTGTCACGTGCAGGCTTTCGTTGTTTGGGATCAATAACAAGTAACCAATAATTGGTGATCAGGGGAGATTCATGAAGAATTCCAACCGTTTTTGCAAGAAAACCCTTGCTGCCGCGGTCGCCTCCTACGCGCTCTTTGGCGTAGCGGGAGCCGCACTGGCGCAGGAAAATAGTGATGCGTCACTGGAAGAAGTTGTGGTTTACGGGGTGAAACAGTCCCAGCAAACCGCCATCAATACCAAGCGCGATGCAAAATCCATCGTTGATGGCATCGCCGCGGAAGATATCGGCAAGCTGCCGGATACCACCATTACCGACTCACTGCAGCGCATCACCGGGGTACAGATCCAGCGCTCTGCCGGTGAAGGCGGCAGCCTGAGCGTACGCGGTATGCAACAGGTAGCGGTCATGCTGAACGGCGAACAGTTCCTAGCCGCCGGTAACCTGGCAAACGCACAGCCCAATTTCACCGATGTGCCCTCGCAATTGCTGCGCAGCGCCAATGTGTATAAATCTCTGGATGTAAGCAACGCGGTTTCCGGTATTACCGGCACCATTGATATCGAAACCTTCCGCCCGCTGGATTTCGAGGACGGCCTCAGCACCGCAAGCGGCTATGACGTTTCCTACGGTGAAATCAGCGGCGAGGCAGACAGCACCTTCAATGCGCTGGTGAACTGGCGTAACGACGATATCGGCCTGATGGTCTCCGGTGTCACCGGCCAGAAAAACCTGGCCAACGACTATGTCGGCCATGTGGGTGACCCGGCGGGGCTGGAAATGGGCCCCGGCTCCGATTTCAACGGATCCTGGACCGTGAACACCAATCACGGCTACGAATTTTTCAACGCGGAAAATGAGCGCAACCGCGACGGTATTAACCTCGCACTGCAGGCAGACCTGGGCAATGGTCTCGACCTGGTGGTGGAAGGGTTCCACACCGATGCTACTGAATACCAGCGCCGTGTGGGCCTGAACCTGTCCAACCGCTGGCAGGGTCAGGGCAACACCAGCGCCGACCGCCAGGCACAGTGGCATCCCCGCTACAGTGACCCCAACGGCTGGAGCGGTGCACAGATTGCGGCGCCCACGTCCATCAGTGATTCCGTTACCGGCAAGGACGGGCGCACCTGGGTGGTCGCAGACGAGTTTGATGTCGAGCCGCTGTGGATTTACTCGCTCACTTCCAACCGCAAGATCGATACCTCCTCTACCAACTTCAATGTGGAGTTGAACTGGGATAACGGCGGCCCCTGGAGTGGTAGCCTGCGCGCCATCAGCGCCACCGCCAACAACGATCAGGTCTACGCCACGGCCCAGGGCGGTATCAACAGCTTCCGTGGTGATACGGTTCAGACCATCGACAATCACTTCTATCCCAGCGACGTGATCGAACGCTACAACCTCACCCTGGATCCGGACAAGCTGGATCAGGTGGGTGTCAACGGCGGCCGCTTTGTACTGCCCAACCCGCTCGGCTACAACGAAGACCCGCGCCTGAAGATGGCCTACCGGGACTACCAGGTTGCTCTGTCCGGCTTCGACCAGAAAATTGCCGGTGGACTCACCGATGCCAACGGTGAAAAAACCCTTGCGCAGTATATGGCCAACAAAGACAGCTGGATCATGGAAGGCCTGCAGCTGGAGCAGAACAGCAATATCGAATCGGACCTGAACGCGGTTAACCTCAACGTTAACTTCAAACCGGAAAACCTGTTCGTCACGGACGTGGAATTCGGTCTGCGCCCCAGCCGTCGTACAGTGGAAAAAGAAAATTACGATTACTGGGCGCAGTTCTACGTGGGCTCCGACAATCGCCTGACCAGCCCGGAACTGGCCGCCGCGAGCAACGAAGTGGGCTGCTATGCCCAGTGGCGCTCCATCGACCAGAAATTTGATGGTGGAGGTACCGGCGCCGAGTGCTCCGCGGGCGAACGCCTCGTCGGTGCCGAGGATGATGGCTCGTCCTTTGTTCCCTACTTCACCCTGCCGCCGCAAGGACTGGATTTCCACGGCCTGGGCCTGACCTTTGTGGATGACCTGGGGGATAACGTCAGTGGTATTCCGGGATTCTGGGCGGTAGATCCAAAAAGCCTGGATAACGGCGAAGGCATCAACCGCAAAATCTTTGGCGATATCAAACCCATTGTGAATCCTGGTACCAGCTATGATTTAACCCTTAACGAGCTGACCAGTTACGTACAGTCTGATTTCGAGTTCGGCAATGTGTTCGGCACCTTCGGAGTTAAAGTAATCGACTCCGAGATCCAGGCGGTCATCTACGAAACCACCAGCGTTACCCGTACCAACGGCGGTTCCAACTACTACACCGGCCGCACCACCGAGACCAAGAAACGCACCGATGTGTTGCCGTCTTTGAACCTTGCCTGGAATGTCACCGACGATGTGATGTTGCGATTCGCTGCGGCCAAGAACAAGCAGGATCTCGATCTCGACAATTACGGCAGCAGCCGCACCATTTTCACCGCGGCGGACCCGGATGATCCCACCCAGCGTATTCCCAGCGGCTGGAACTCATCGGGCAATATCAATCTGGAGCCCTGGCTCACCAACAACTTTGACATTTCCGCGGAATATTATTTCGGTGATGCCAGCATGTTGAGCATGGGCGCCTACCTGGTGAAAATTGATTCCTTCCTGGAGACTCAGGAAAGCACCATCGAGGTCGACTACAACGGTAAAACCTATAACATTACCGGTAATGGCCCGGTAGTGGGTGAAGGCGGTGAAGTGAAAGGTGTCGAGCTGGGAGCCAAGCTGGCGCTGTCCGATCTCACCGAGATGAATATTGTGCGCGACTTCGGTATCGAGGCGAACTACACCTATTCACCCAGTGAGGTTCCTGGTGATCACTCCGACGTAACCGGCATGAAATATCCGTTTGCGAACAACTCGGAGAATACCTTCAACTTCATCACCTGGTACCAGAAGGACAAATGGCAGGGGCGTGTGGCGGTGAACCACCGCAGCGAACGTTTTATCCAGTCCTACGGCCCACTGAACTTTGCCAAGTACGCACCGGAGGAAACTTATCTGGATGCGAACATCTCCTACGACGTACTGGATGATGTGACGGTATATCTGCAAGGGTCCAACCTGACGGGCGAAGATGTACGCGAGGTGTATCGCATCGCCGACGGCGTGGAACAGGAAGCGTTGATCTACGACAATGAGGCCCGCTACTCCCTGGGTATTCGAGCCAAGTTCTAAACGAATGTCTTTTCTGTAGTAGTGGTGCGGCCTGGGCAACGGGCCGCACCCGATTAAAACAGCAATAAAAAAACACATATAAAAAGAAATAGAAAAAGAGAAGAATAAAAATGGGCAGGCCAAACAATCGAATTGTGATTGCCGGGGGCGGCACTGCAGGCTGGATGACAGCGGCAGCGCTGTCGCAGCATTTTGGCTCTCAGGCGGAAATAACCCTGGTGGAATCCTCGAAGATCGGCAGCATTGGTGTCGGCGAGGCAACCATCCCCACAATCCGCAATTTCTATCGCAGCCTGGGAATGCAGGATCTGGATGTCATCCGGGCAACGCAGGCAACCTGCAAGCTGGGTATTCAGTTCAATAACTGGCACAAGCCCGGATCTTCCTTTATTCACCCCTTCGGCACCTACGGACAAAATATTCAGACCTCTGGTCAATCCATCGATTTCCATCAACTCTGGCTGCAGCAACATCGCCAAGGAAAGGCCGCGCCACTGGGAGAATACTCCCTGGGCGTAACGCTCGCCGAAGCGGAAAAATTTACCTTTCCGTCCCCCAATCCGCCGTCGTCGCTTTGGGTTTATGACTGGGCACTGCATTTTGACGCAGCGCTGTTTGCTCAGTTAATGAAGGACCACGCCACCAGCAAGGGTGTCCGTGCAGTAGATGCGGTTATCCATCGGGTATCCCAGCATGAAGACGGCCGGATCAAAGCTCTGCACCTGGAAAATGGTAGTGAGATCGAGGGTGACCTGTTTATCGATTGCTCCGGATTTCGTGCGCTGCTCATCGAGGAAACCCTGGGCGTACCGTACGAAAACTGGCAATACTGGCTGCTGTGCGATTCCGCAGTGGCCGTGCAGAGTGAGAGGGTCGAGGCGCCTAAGCCCTACACTCGTGTAAACGCCGAGACTGCCGGGTGGCAATGGCGGATTCCGCTGCAACAGCGGGACGGCAACGGGCATGTGTACGCCAGCGAATATCTGAACGACGAACGTGCAGAGCAGATTCTTCGCGACAATATTCCCGGACAACTGACAGCAGATCCGCGGCGTATACGGTTTACCCCCGGGCGACGGGTACGCACCTGGGAGAAGAACTGTATTGCCATCGGACTGGCGGCGGGTTTTCTTGAGCCCCTGGAAAGCACCAGTATCGCACTGATCGAAACAGCCATCGAAAAAATCAAAACCCTGGTTACCCATTTTGATATACAACCTTCGATGGTCAATGAATTTAATCAAACTACGGCACTCGAGTATCTTCGGGTTCGGGATTTCCTGATTCTGCACTACAAAGCCACGGCACGAGATGACAGCGATTTCTGGCGTTACTGCCGCAATATGTCCATCCCCGACACACTCCAGCACAAGCTGGATCTTTTTCTCGCCAGCGGGCATATCGTCAATTACCGCTGGGAGATGTTCCACCAGCCAAGCTGGCTGGCCATATTTTCTGGCTTCGACCTGCTACCCAAACACTACGACCTGCGCCTAAACCAGATTCCGGAAGCACAACGGCAGAGTTACCTTGAGGGCCTGCGCACTAGCTTGCGCAACGCGGTGGCGGGCGCACCGGATCACTACCAGTTTATTCGCGAGCACGGCGCTGTCGCAAAACCCGATGAGGAAGCCGCATGAATTCCCTGAAAAAAATTACCATCGTAGGCGGCGGCACCGCAGGCTGGATTGCTGCCGCGGTTTTGTGCAACCAGTTTTCCCCGGAAGAACTCGCGGTGGAGCTGGTGGAGTCGGAGGCGATCGGCACCATCGGCGTGGGCGAATCCACCATACCGCCGTTTCTCGAACTGCTGCACTCGTTGAATATCGACGAAAAAGACTTTATCCAGAAGACTCAGGCCAGTTTCAAGTTGGGCATCGAATTCTCCGACTGGAAGCAACGGGGGGAGTCCTACTTCCATCCCTTTGGCAGCATCAGCGCCAATATGGATGAATATGTGTTTTACCAGAACTGGCTGAAATCCTGCAGCAAGGGCGACGGCTTTGCCTTGCAGGATTTTTCCGCCTGTTCGGTGATGGCAAAGCACCAGAAATTCTTCCTGCCCCAGGGCGCAAGTAAAACACCGGTGTCCGAGGCGCGCTACGCACTGCATCTGGACGCCAACCTCGTTGCGCGCTATCTGCGCGAATACTCTGAGCAACGGGGAGTGAAGCGCACCGAAGGCAAAGTGGTTCGGGTGCATCAAAAGGACTGTAGCCATATTCGCGCAGTACAGCTGCAGGATGGACGTGAAATTGCCGGCGACTTCTTTATCGACTGCTCCGGCTTCCGCGGCCTGCTGATCGAACAGACGCTGCAGGCGGGTTACGAAGACTGGTCCCATTTCCTGCCCTGTGATCGCGCCATCGCCATACAGACAGAAAATGTCAGTGCGCCGCCGCCCTACACTCGCGCTACCGCACAGCCGGCGGGCTGGAGCTGGAAAATTCCTTTGCAATACCGCACCGGTAATGGATATGTCTACGCCAGCGAATACTGTTCTGACGATGAGGCCATCGATACCCTGATGGCACAACTGGAAGGACGGCCACTGACCGACCCACGGGTGATTCCGTTCCAAACCGGCATGCGGCGCGAGATATGGAAAGGCAACTGCCTCGCCCTGGGATTGGCGTCCGGATTTATCGAACCGCTGGAAAGCACGGCCATCCACCTGATTGCCCGTGGAATGGTGCATTTTATGCGCCACTTCCCGGAACGAGATTGCCAACCGGTACTGGCCCAGGAGTTCAATCGCCGCATGGCCATGGACTACGAGGAAATTCGTGATTTCATCGTACTGCATTACTGCCTGACACAGCGCGAAGATACCGCCTTCTGGCGCTGGTGCAAAAATATGACACTGCCGGATTCCCTGCGTCAGACCCTGGACTATTTTCAGGCTCAGGGCGGTCTTCCGGAATCGCTGGACCCGCTGTTTGCGCCGGTCAGCTGGCGCTCCGTGTGCGAAGGCATGGGCCTGCGTCCCGCATCTTATTCTCCATTGATCAACAGTTTCGACTACAACACCACCCGCGCGCACCTGCTCAATTACCGCCAGGCTCTGGAAGACTTTATCCAGCAACTCCCGGATCACCAGTCGTTTATCCTTAAAAACTGTCCCTCGGAGAAACCCATGGCGGCATAGCAATCAAGCGTCATTTTAGAAAGTGTTCACCTTGTGCATGTCAGACTCTCTCTTGAGTCATCTTCGCCTTTCCCCGCGTCCAGCATTAACGGCCCGGGGATTTTTTATTCCAGTATCGAAGTAATGATATTCAGAACTGAAAATGAAAAGGTTGAAAACGATTTCAATCTATAGACAGGTCGTGAACTGAATCTTTACCATCGATGCATAGAAAACAGATAAAAATCATTTGTGATAAAAAGAGTTAACCAGCGATGAACAATTTTCCTTTGTCCTCTCTATTAGCAGCCGGCATCGCCATGGCCCTGAGCGCCGGCGCCACCGCTGACGGGATATCCAAAACAAACCTGGCGTCGCCCTCGGGAAAGATCGCTGTGGATTTCTACCTGACCGATAAGGGGCAACCGGCCTATCGCGCCAGCTTTTCCGGAAAGCCGGTGATTGGAGAGTCGCTGCTCGGACTGGATTTCAAGTCCGCCAGTGACATGCTGGATGACTTTTCCATCGTCGACGTAAAAACCCGCAGTGCCGACAGCACTTGGGAACAGCCCTGGGGTGAGGAGCATTATATTCGCGACCACTTCAACGAAGCTGTGATCGCGCTGGAAGAAAAAGGCCCCGCTACCCGCAAGCTCAACCTGATTTTCCGCGCCTACGATGACGGTCTCGCCTTCCGCTATCAGGTCCCCCAGCAGCAAGGTCTGGACAAAGTGGAAATCATGCAGGAGGCCACCGAGTTCAACCTGCTGGGTAACCACTCCAGCTGGTGGACCCCCGCGCTGGCGGGGGAAAAGTACGAATACCTGACCGAGAATACGCCGCTGGACCAGGTAAAACTGGTACATACACCGTTTACCATGAAAGATAAATCCGGCCTCGCCATCGCCATTCACGAAGCGGCGCTGAAAGATTACGCCACCATGAATCTTTCCGGCAATGGCACTGGCCTCAAGGCCGCACTGGTACCCATTCATAAAGACAACCCGGTCAAGGTGGAAACCAGTACGCCATTTGCCAGTCCCTGGCGCACGGTGCAGATTGCCGAGAAAGAAACGGATCTGATTACCTCCTACCTTACCCTGAATCTGAACGAGCCCAATCAACTGGGTGACGTTTCCTGGCTAAAGCCCGGCAAATACGTCGGCATCTGGTGGGAGTTACACCTGGAAAAAGGCACCTGGAACCAGGGCCCGAAACACGCAGCCACTACCGAAAACACCAAAAAGTATATCGATTTCGCCGCCGCCAATGGCTTCGACGGTGTGCTGGTAGAAGGCTGGAACTGGGGCTGGGACGGCGAGTGGTTCAACCATGGCGGAGCCGCGTTCAACTTCACCAAGCCCTATCCGGATTACGATGTGGATACGTTGAGTAAGTACGCCGCAGACAAGGGTGTGTACATTATCGGCCACCACGAAACCGGTGCGGAAACCGACAACTACGAGCGCCAGCTGGAAGACGCCTACGATTTCCTGCAGAAACACGGCATGAAAGCGGTAAAAACCGGCTATGTGGAGAGCGGCGAACTGCTCACTAATGGCAATTACCACCACGGACAGAAGTTTGTGCAGCACGCGGAGAAGGTCACCAAAGTGGCTGCCGCGCATAAGGTCATGGTCGTCGCCCATGAAACCGTGAAAGATACCGGCGAGCGCCGGACCTACCCCAACCTGATTTCGCGGGAAGTCGCGCGGGGCCAGGAATACGATGCCTGGGCCAAGGACGGGGGCAACCCGCCGGACCACACCACTATCATTCCTTTTACCCGCCTGTTGGCCGGCCCCATGGATTTTACCCCAGGCACTTTCGATATCTCGCTACCGAGCCGGCCGGATAATCAGGTCAATACCACCCTCGCAAAACAGCTGGCGCTCTATGTGGTGATCTACTCACCGGTACAGATGGCCTCGGATCTGCCGGAAAACTATGCGAAATACCCGGATGCTTTTCAATTTATCAAAGACGTGGCGACGGACTGGGAAACCACAAAAGTGTTGTCCGGTGAAATCGGCGAGCATATCGCCATCGCGCGCCAGCAACGGGATAGTGAAAACTGGTTTGTCGGTGCGATTACCGATGAGAAGGCCCGCGACGTTGCGGTAAATCTGGATTTTCTCAACAAGGACCTGAGTTACACCGCTACCATTTATCGCGATGGTGACAAGGCAGATTATCGCCGCAACCCCGAAGACTATGTTATCGAAACCCGCAAGGTGAAAGCCGGCGATAAGGTTCGCGCTCAATTGGCCGCCGGCGGCGGTATGGCGATCAGTCTGCTGGCGGACCCACACTAACTAACTCACACACTAACTCACACTCTCGGTCTCGGTTCTCGTACTCAGAGGACAGTATTCATAGATGAATCCGCCCGGCTACAGAATCGTTAGCCGGGCGGCATACCCGACAGGGCCAGTGCCCTTTTTACAATAAAAATAATAAAAGCACTCTAAAGCAGACGGTACGGATAGTTCTGTACCACGCCGTCATTTTGCGCTCCTTCAAGCGCGCACAGTATTCAATTATTACCGGCAGTCCGGCGCCCTGTGGCCGGGGTAACCACACGCACGATTATCGAACCTGGAACTTGTTATTGAGTGTCCTTACGGGGTTCGTGCGCGCGTAATTCACAGGATTGGGTATGCCTGATTAAACAGAACTACCCAAATAGAAACGCCCAAATAGAACTAGCTAAATACAACCATACAATAAACAGGATCGAGGAATCGATGATGAATCAGAAAACGCAAAGCGCCCACAGGCGTCGTCGCGGCGCCGGGCGCAGGCCTTTTGGCCTCGCAATGGGCCTGGCCGGGATCAATCTGTTGGTCACCCTGCCCCTGCAGGCACAAACCAATCTCGCACCCGGCGCACAGCTGAGCGCCAGCTCCTACGCCGATGTGTACGGCGCAGGTAACGCCAATGATGGCAACCAGGCCAGTTACTGGGAAAGTGCCAACAACGCATTTCCGCAGTCACTCACCGCGGATCTCGGCAGCAGTAAATCGCTCACCAGTATCGCACTGAAACTGCCGACCAACTGGGAGTCTCGCAACCAGACCCTGAGCGTCAGCGGCAGCAGTGATGGGGCCAATTACAGCACCATCGTTGGCAGTGCCAGTTATCAGTTTGACCAAGGCAGCGGCAACACCGTCACCATTCCGTTCGGTGCAACCGACGCGCGCTATCTGCGGGTTACGGTTACCGGCAATACCGGCTGGCCCGCGGCGCAAGCCTCGGAGCTGGAAATATACGGCAGCGATAGCAGTGGCAGCTCCAGTAGCAGTTCAAGCAGCAGTTCCGGCGGTAGTTCATCGAGTAGCAGTAGCGGCGGCAGCAGTGGCGGTACTCCAAGCACTTATCCCGCGATCGATGCGAGTGCCAGTGCCAGCAGTGCGGTCGGCCACCTTCCGCCATCGAATATGACCGATGGCAATAGCAGCAGTTACTGGGAAAGCGGTGTGGGCTTTCCGCAGACGGCCACCTTTGATCTCGGCAACCAGTACACGGTAGATCAAGTGACCATGAAGCTGCCACCGGATTTTGCCTGGCAGGCGCGTACCCAGACCATTACCATCACCGGTAGTGACAATGGCTCGGACTTCTTCCCGGTAGCGGCAACGCAGGGATACAGCTTTGACCCGGCGAGTGGCAATAGCACCTTTGCCAGCTTTGCCGAAACCGCACTGCGATTTATTCGTCTAGAAGTATCCGGCAATACCGGCTGGAATGCGGGACAGTTTTCGGAAGTGGAAATCCACGGCTACCCGGATCCGTTACCACCCACGGTACCGCAAAACCTTTCCATATCTGGCGGCACCAGCACGACATTGTTCCTGAGCTGGGATGCAGCGGCACTGGCCGACGGCTATGAGATCCTGCGCGATGGCCAGGTGATCAACAACACCGCGGATACCTCTTTCGCGGACAGCGGTCTCACCCCATCCACCAGTTATCAGTACGCGGTGCGTGCCTACAATCAGTTCGGCACCTCCGGTGATAGCAACAGCGTCACCGGTACCACTCAGCAACAAGGCACCAACCCGGATCCCACCGTGCGCGGTGCCGATATGCCCTATTCCATCTATCAGGCGGAAAACGGCGTAACCGGTGGTGGCGCCCAGGTACTCACGCCCAATCGTATTATCGGCGACCTCGCCGGCGAGGCTTCCGGTCGCAGTGCGGTAACCCTGAATAACACCGGTGCCTATGTGGAATTCACCACCCAGGAAGACACTAATACCCTGGTTACGCGTTTTTCCATACCCGATGCCGCGGGCGGCGGCGGTATTTCCTCAAGCCTGAATGTCTATGTAAACGGTCAGTTTGAAAAAGCGCTGTCACTGACCTCCAAGCACTCGTGGCTGTACGGCAACGAGGCCTCGCCCCAGGACAATCCCGGCGCGGGCGCACCACGGCATATTTACGACGAAGCCAATCTGATGTTTGACCGGGTCATTCCCGCGGGCAGTGTGATTCGCCTGCAGAAAGACGCGGGCAATAACAGCCAGTACGCCATCGACTTTATCAGCCTGGAAAATGCGGCACCGATTCCAAACCCGAACCCGGGGACCTTCGTGGTACCGAACGGCTTCACGCATCAGGCGGTGCAGCAAGCGATTACCGATGCCGCCAGTAGCGGTGCGGAAGGCGTCTATCTGCCGGCGGGTAACTACGAGACCAACTACAAGTTTCAGGTAACCCAGGCGCCGCTGAAAATTGTCGGCGCCGGCCCCTGGTACACCCGTTTCTATACACCAAGCTCACAGACCAACACGGATGCGGGCTTCGCAGTAGCCCAGGCAGCCAACGGTTCCACCTTTGCCAACTTTGCGTTCTTCGGCAACTACGTCGGCCGCATTGACGGTCCCGGCAAGGTGTTCGACTTCAACGGCGTGCGCAATATGACGCTGGACAATTTGTGGGTGGAACACCAGGTGTGCATGTTCTGGGGCGCCAGTGTGCACGATACGGTGATCAAGAACGTGCGTATCCGTAACACCTTTGCCGACGGGGTGAATTTCACCAACGGCTCCAGCGGCAACCATGTGTTCAACAGCGAAGCCCGCTCCACTGGCGACGACAGCTTTGCGTTGTTCGCGGCGACGGATAACGGTGGCGGTATCGTGCAGAACAACCTGTATGAAAACCTCACCGCCATGACTCCCTGGCGCGCCGCTGGGCTCGCCAGCTACGGTGGCCAGGGCAACAGTTTCCGCAACATCCAGGTGGAAGATACCCTGACCTACAGTGGCGTCACCATCAGTTCACTGAACTTCGGCTATGCATTTACCGGCTTCCAGTACACGCCCACCACCAACTTTGAGGGCATCACCATACTGCGCTCCGGCGGGCACTTCTGGGGGGACCAGGTATTCCCGGCCATGTGGTTGTTCTCGGCCTCCAGCACCTTCCGCGGCATCCGCATTTCGGATCTGGAAATTGTCGACCCCACGTATCACGGCATCATGTTCCAGACCAAATACTCCGGCAGCCAGCACGAGAATGTGTTCGAGGATACGGTGTTCACCAATGTCACCATTTCCGGTGCCAAGGTCGATCCGCAATACCCGAACCGCTCCGGCTTCGCTATCTGGTCCAACCCAATGCCGGAAGCTGGCCAGGGCCCCGCGGTGGGCAATGTGGAATTCAACAACCTGACCCTGTTCAACAATGTGGTGAACATCAAGGATGAATCGCCAGATTTCCATATCACCATCAATGGATTAAATGGATCCAGTTCCAGCTCGAGTTCCAGTAGCAGCTCCGGAGGTAGTTCCGGTACAGGCAGCAGCTCCAGTAGTTCGAGCAGTTCCAGCGGCGCGGGCTCCAGTTCTTCCAGCTCAAGTTCCAGTTCAAGCTCCTCTGGTTCCGGTTCTGGCTCCGGCAGTGGCGGCAGCTCTGGTTCGCCTCACCCTGAACCCGATGGTAGCCACGGCGCAGCCATGCCCTACCACCGTTACGACACCGATGCCGCAAGCACTGGCGGCGGCGCCGTCGTGCGCAGTGCGCCTACCTTCGACCAGAGTCAGATTGCCTCCGAGGCCAGTGCACAAAGCTATATCGCCCTGCCCGCCAGTGGCAGCTACGCCCAGTGGACGGTGCGCAACGGTGAGGGCGGTGCCGGTGTGACCATGCGCTTTACCATGCCGGATTCTGGCGATGGTATGGGTCTGAACGGTTCGCTGGATGTCTACGTCAACGGCCAGTATGCCAAGTCCATTGATCTCACTTCTTACTTCGCCTGGCAATATTTCTCCGGCGATCACCCCAACGATGCCCCGGGCGGCGGTCGCCCGCTGTTCCGCTTTGACGAGGTGCACTGGAAGCTGGATTCCCCACTGCAGGCGGGCGATGTAATCCGCATTCAGAAAGGCCCCGATGCCATCGAGTACGGTGTGGATTTCATCGAGATCGAGGATGTGCCTGCGGCCATTGCACGTCCGGCCAATGCGGTGGCGGTCACCGACTTTGGCGCTGTCGCCAATGACGGTATCGACGACCTTGCCGCGTTTGAAAGCGCAGTGGACCAGGCGGTAGCCACCGGCCAGAGTCTGTATATCCCGGCGGGCACCTTCCACCTGAACGATATGTGGCGGGTGGGTAGTACCGACAACATGATCCAGGACCTGACGGTGCTCGGCGCTGGTATCTGGCACACCAACATCCAGTTCACCAATGCCAATTCCGCCAGTGGTGGTATTTCACTGCGCATACTGGGCCAGCTTGATTTCAGTCATGTATATCTGAATTCCAACCTGCGCTCGCGCTACAGCCAGAATGCGATTTACAAAGCGTTTATGGATAACTTCGGCAATGATTCCTATATCCACAATGTGTGGGTTGAGCATTTCGAAGCGGGATTCTGGGTAGGCGACTATGCACACAACCCGGCGATTCACGCGGAGAACCTGCTGATCGAGCACAGCCGTATCCGCAACAACCTGGCAGACGGGGTCAACTTCGCCCAGGGCACCAGCAACAGCACCGTGCGCAACTGCAACCTGCGCAACAATGGTGACGATGCCCTGGCGGTATGGACTAGCAACTACAATGCCGCGCCTCCCGGGGTAAACAACCTGTTCACCCACAACACCATTGAAAACAACTGGCGCGCGGCGGCCGTGGCTTTCTTTGGTGGCAGCGGACACAAGGCCAGCCACAACTTGATCGTGGATACCGTAGGCGGTTCCGGCTTCCGTATGAACACCGTATTCCCCGGCTATCACTTCCAGAACAACACCGGGGTGGAGTTTACCGATAGCACCATCATCCGCAGCGGCACCAGCCAGGATCTGTACAACGGCGAGCGCGGCGCGATCGACCTGGAAGCCTCCAGTAATTCGATCCGCAACGTCACCGTTTCCCGCGTGGCCATCTACGATACCCAGCGCAGTGCCATCCAGGTGGGTTACGGCGGCGGATTCCAGAATGTGGTGTTCAACGATATCGTCATCGACGGCACCGGCCTCGACGGTGTAACCACCTCGCGGTTCTCTTCGCCACACCCGGGAGCGGCGTTCTTCTCCTATACCGGTAACGGCACCGTCAATATCAACAACTGGACCACCAGCGATGTGGCCCATCCGGATACGATTTTTATCCAGCCCGGGTTTAATCTGTTGATTCAGTAAATCTCGTCAGAAGTAAGTTGCGGGGCGCTCAGGCGCCCCTTTTTTACGCTTTAAAACCATCAATTGTGAAAATATTTTCAAGTCGGCAAGGGGCAATACTAAAACTAGCCACCTTCTGAAAACGTTTCGAGCAAACGATCCATCCCAACGCAAGAAGGAATTCTAAAACCCCATCCCAAAGATAGTAGAGTCAATGCACAAGCTTGCGACAAGCGCTATCATCGAGAATCTATGCAGTACCGATAAGACGTGCTTGTACAGAAGTAAAACAATTATAAAAACGAGAGAAAACGCCATGACAGGTATCATTGAGATCGCCAAAGCGGCGAACGTGTCCCCGTCCACGGTATCCCGGGTGATTCACAACCCGGAGCTGGTCAGCGAAGAGAAGCGCAATCAGGTGCTCGAAGTCATCAACCGCACCGGTTACACCCCCAGCAATCTCGGCGCCGGGCTGCGCAAGGCCAAGACCAATAATCTGGTAGCCATCATTCCCGACGTCACCAGCGCCTTCAATTATCCGGTGATCCGCGCCATCGAGAGTATCGCGCTGGAGAACGGCTATTCCCTGCTGCTCGGCGACACCCAGGAACTGGAAAGCCGCGAGCGCTCCTTCGCCGCCATGGCCCGCTCGCGCCAGGCCGACGGGATACTGCTGTTCTGCGCCAACCTGCCGTTTGATATCGATCCGGATACCCCACTCAGCGAGCAACTGCCACCGCTGGTGAACGCCTGCGAGGCCATTGACCTGCCTGGCCTGCCCAAGGTGAACATCGACAATGTGGCGGCCGCGGAAGAAGCGGTAAATTATCTGATTTCCCTCGGCCATAAACGCATTGCCGCCATCACCGGCCATGTGAAATCCCCCAGCACCCAGGATCGCCTCAAAGGCTACCGCTACGCCCTGCGCGGTGCGGGTATCCAGGTGGATGATGCGTTGATCGAGGCGGGAAATTACGGACTGAAAGATGCGGAGCAGGCGACGCGCAAACTGATGTCGCAGCCAAACCGGCCCACAGCGATTTTCAATTTCAGCGATGAAATGGCCATGAGCTGCCTGGCCACCCTGCACGATATGGGACTGCGGATTCCCGAGGATATATCGGTAATGGGCTTCGACGATATTTCCTATGCGGAGTACTGCTACCCCGCACTTACCACCGTAGCCCAGCCGATGACGGAAATCGGTATCGAATGTATGGAGCTGTTACTGCCGCAGTTGAATGGCAAAAAAATGGAAGCCTGTAACAAGATACTGCCGCACCGGCTGATGATCCGCAAAAGCACCGGACCAGCACCGGCCGGCTGACCCGACAGCGTTAATCCCAGTTTTTCACCGCGCGCAGGCTGCGGTGAATGCTGTCGTAAGGTGCGACAGCATCGTCGCGCTCTATGAAACCGTATTCCAGCCCTGCTTTTTTCGCATGTTTTAGCAGCCCGGGGAAATCGATCACGCCGCGCCCCACGTCGGCCATGGCCCCTTCACTCATGGCGTCCTTCAGATGCCACAGCGGAAAACGTCCCGGGTAGCGTTCAAAATAAGCCAACGGGTCCTGCCCGGCCTTGTGCATCCAGTAGATATCCATTTCAAAAAACACCAGTGCCGGATCGGTGTTATCCAGTAACAACTGGTAAGGAATAAATCCGTCGGTGCGTTCAAATTCGAAATCGTGATTGTGGTAGGCAAGGCGCAGGCCCGCCTCGCGGCACTGGCGGCCCCAGTCATTCAGATTCTGCACCAGCGCACGATAGTCGTCCGCGCTGCGCCGGTCCGGGTCCAGCCAGGCCAGTACCACATACTGGCTACCCAGCGCTTTTGCATCCGAAATGACCGAGGCAAAATCCGCTTCCATTTGCTCCAGCGGGAAATGGCTGGCCGGCGCAGCCAATCCGTTGTGCTCCAGCAACAATCGCACTTCACCGGCACTGCGACCAAAGAAGCCGGCAAACTCAACGGTTTGGTATCCGGCGTCCGCCACCTTGGTCAGAGTTGTGTCCACGCTTTCCTGCATTTGATTACGCAGGGTATACAGCTGCACGCCGTTCAGTTGCGGCTTGGTGCTGGCGACAATAGATGGCGTAGCCATAGAAGGCGCGGCAATAGCCCCGGCCGAAATGCTTAGGATAAGGCCCGCCAGCGAATAGCGATAAAAACGTAGTATGTTCATAAGACAAAACTTTTGGCTGGATTATTGTTGTTCCACACGGCAAAGGGACGCTAACCCTTGACTGCGCCGGCAGACAGGCCGGATACCAGGAATCGCTGTAACGAGAGGAACAGCAGCATAACCGGCAGGGATACCAGAATGGAACCGGCGGCAAAAAAGCCCCATTCGGAGGCATAGTCACTGACAAAAAAACGCAGTCCAACCGGTACCGTGTAACGGGATTCGTCGTCCATAAAAATAGAGGCGAGAATAAATTCGTTCCAGGCCGTCATAAACGCAAACAGCCCGGTCACCGCGATGGCTGGGCGCGCCAATGGCAGAATGATACGAGTAAAAATGGTCCAGCGGCTGGCACCCTCGAGCAGCGCAGACTCTTCAATTTCATAGGGTAAAGTGTCGAAATAGCCCTTCAGCATCCATACGCAGAATGGCAAGGCGGTGATGGAGTACACCAGGATCAACCCCAGCCAGGAATTCCCCAGCCCCAACCACTGCACCACGATCACATACAGCGGTATCAGCATCAGTACCGCCGGAAACATCTGGGAAATCAGGAACAGCACCATGCCGCGATTGCGACCGGCAAAGCGGAAGCGGGAAAAGGCGTAGGCGGCGGTACAGCTCAGCGACAACCCAACCAGCGTGGTGGCGATGGCGACGATCAGGCTGTTACCCAGCCAGCGCAGGAACGGCTGCTCGGTAAGTACCGCGCGGAAATTATCCAGGGTCCAGCGCTCCGGCAGGGGCACCAGCGCCAGCAATTGCTGCCCGACACTGGCGCCTTCCGGCAGGCGCACCAGCGTCAATGACTGCTGCCCGGAAAACGCCAGGCTCACTACCCACAACAGCGGGTAGATCACCACCAGGCAGGAGACTACCAGCAGCGCAAACCGCCAACTGAAGATATCCCGCAAGGCCGCGACCAACCGCGACGGCAGCAGATGCCTGAACCGCAAGGCCACGCCGTTCATCGCGCGGCCTCCAGGGTGCGGCTTATGCGCATCTGCCACATGGCGTAGCCGAACAACAACAGCAGAATCACCATGGAATAGGCAGCGGCATAAGCGTACTGGTATTTCTCAAAGCCGATGCGGAATGCCTTAGTAATTAGAATATCGTTGGCGCCCGCGGGAGCACCATCGCTCACCAGATAAATGACGTTGAACATATTAAAGGTCCACACCACCGACAGGATGACCGCCGGAATCAGCACCGGCTTCAGTAGCGGTAAAGTGATCGAGCGGAACTGAAACCAGCGCCCGGCACCTTCCACCCTGGCCACTTCATAGAGTTCCCGCGGAATCGACTGCAGGCCGCCGAGAATGACCACCATCATGAACGGAATACTCAACCAGACATTGGTCACCAGCCCGGTAAAAAAGCTCGCGCCTATGGAATCGAACCAGGCCACCGGCGCCAGTCCCAGCACCTGCAACCCCTGATTGATCACGCCAAATTGCGGGTGGAACATCCCCTTCCACACCAGCGCGGTAATGTAGTTGGGAATAGCCCAGGGCAGGATCAGCAGCAGGCGAAACCCGTTGCGGCCAAAGATGGGTTTGTCCAGGGCCAACGCCAGTAGCAATGCCAGCCCCACCGCCAGGATGACGTTGGTCGCGGTCCACAACACGGTTATCAGCAGGGTCCAGTAAAAGTTGTCGAAATCGATGGTCGCCTCGGCGCCCTGCCCCCGCCACAGGTGGAAGTCGCCGAGAATCGCAGCGTAGTTGTCAAACCCCACAAGGCGCGACCACAGCGGTGTGTGCTCGTTGAATACGGTGGTATCGGTGAATGACAGCAGCAGTCCATAAAGCAACGGGAAAAACACCAGCACCAGCATGCCGAGCATGGCGGGCAGTATGTACAGGTAAGCGGTACGATTTGCCTGCCAGCCGGCGGCCAGTTGCGCGCGGTAGCGCCGCCAGGCCCACAGGGCCAACAGCACCAGGGCCAGTGGCACCAGCCAGAGCCAGCGGGGCATGGTTGCGGGCGTTTCCCCGCGTGCACGCGAGCGCTCCAGTCGTGCCAGATCGGCACTCATGCGCCGCTGCAATTGGCGCATTTCCGCCTCGGGTTTGGCCGCGCCCTTCACGACTTTTTTCAGAGCATTGCCCAGTGGCACCCACAACAGTGTCATCGCCGGCAGGTTGGGAATCGGCACCGCCACTTCCAGCTGGCGGCGGAACGCCATGGCGGTGTCATTGGTGGCGATCCCCGGATGCTCGAAGGCACTGATATTGGCCGGTAACTGCCCGCCCTCAATACCCATTTTTTCCGCCGAAGGGCGGCTGGTAAGGAAATCCATTACCGCCACCGCCGCCGCAGGGTTTTTCGACCAGGGTGAGAGAAACAACCCCTCCACCGCCACCCAGGGTGACAGCGGCAAACCGCTCTCGCTGTTGCTGGGCAGTGGGACTACCCGGTAATTCACCTGCGGCGCTATCTCCCCCAGCATCCAGGGGCCGCTGATCACCATGGCCGCGCGCCCCTGGTTGAACAGGCTGGTCACCAGGGTGCTGCTGGGTTCCTCCGGCAGGATGCGGTCGTCGCGCGCCCAGCGCACCAGCATTTCCACCGAGTCGATATTGGCACGGCTATCGAGGTCCAGGTTGCCACCGCGGTCGAAGGGGCCGCGCCCGAAGCTGTTCATCAGCGCGCCGTGAAAGAAGGGTTCCGTATAGCTGTAGGCAAGGCCGAAACGCCCGGCCTTGCGATCGGTATGGCGGCGGGCTTCCGCTACCATGGCGTCGGTGGTGGCGGGGGCGGTTTGCACCAGGTCGGTGTTCAGAATCAGGGCCGGGCTTTTGAACGCGAGCGGCAGGCCGTAGAGGTCGCCGCCAAAGGTCATGGCATCGATCAGGTTGGGGGGAAAACGCCGCAGCAAACGCTCACTGATATAGCGGTCGATGGGCGCCACCGTGTGCCCGGCGCTGGCCCAGCCACCCAGGCGATCGTGGGCAAACACAAAGATGTCCGGCCCCTGCCCGCGGGGTAGTGCAGCGGAAAGCTTGTCGGCATAACCACCAAAGGGCACCGCCAGGGCTTTTACTTCAATCCCGCTCTGGCTGCGGTTGTAGTCATCGATCAACTGCTCGAAGGCGGCGCGCTCGGCACCGCGATAGCCGTGCCAGAGATTGAGGACTTCGGCGGCACTGGCGCCGGCGGCGAGTGCCATCGACAGCAGCACAAAGGCCAGGAAGGCCAGCCGCCTCAGCACTGCCCCACTCCCGCCCTGGCGCTGTCTGCGCGAATGCGCTGCTGGCTCTCGGCATCGAACAGGTAAATCGCGGTGGGATCGAAGGCGAGCTCCAGGGCATCACCGAGAGTGAATGCCCGCAAACCCGGCAGGCGTGCCACCATCTGCGCGCTGCCAGCGCGCAGGTGCACCAGCATCTCTGCCCCCAGGCTTTCCACCAGCTCGATCTGGCCTCTCAGGCGCGGCCAATTGGCCGGCGCGCTGGCGGCGTAGAGCAGTTTTTCCGGGCGCAGTCCCAGCAGCAGTTTGCGCGCCAGGCCCTGCAACTGGGGGCGCGGCAGGGTAAGCAGATCGCAGCTCAACTGTGTGCCATCGTTGATCACCTCCACCAGGTTCATCGGCGGCGATCCCATAAATCCGGCAACAAAGGTATTGTCGGGGTCGTTGTACAGTTCCAGGGGCGTCCCCACCTGCATCAATGCGCCCTGGTTGAGAATGGCGATGCGGGCTCCCAGGGTCATGGCTTCCACCTGATCGTGGGTGACGTACACGGAGGTGGTGCCCAGCTGGCGGTGCAGCCGGTGAATGACCCCGCGCATCTGTACCCGCAACTCGGCGTCGAGGTTGGACAGCGGCTCGTCGAACAGAAACACCTGCGGATCCCGCACCATGGCACGCCCCAGCGCCACACGCTGGGATTGACCGCCGGACAGCTGCCCCGGCTTGCGTTGCAGCAGGCCAGAAAGCCCCAGGGTCTCCGCCGCCTCCCGCACCCGACGCTCGATACCCAGCTTGGGGAAATTGCGCACCCGCAGCCCGAAGGCCATGTTTTCAAACACCGTCATATGCGGGTAGAGCGCGTAATTCTGGAACACCATGGCGATGTCCCGGTCTTTGGGGGGCAGGTCATTGACCCGGTGGCCGCCGATAAACAGGTCGCCGGCGGTGACGGTTTCCAGCCCCGCAATCATGCGCAGTATGGTGGATTTGCCACAACCGGACGGGCCCACCAACACCATGAACTCGCCATCGCGAATCTGCAGGTCCAGCCCCGGCACGGTGGCGGGGCTGTCGCTGTAGCGTTTGCTCACGCGGTGGAATTCAATACTGGCCAAGGGCAAGGGACTCTTTCATCGTCATACTCATCGTCTGATCTTTGATCATTGTTATTTTCGTCGGACGCACTTCAATGGCTCCTGGCGACTGATCGCCGCACAAGCGGAGAAGGCCGGTCATCAGCCTACCGTATGCGGTAGGCCCACGTCATCCACCTCCCTCGGGACCCGGCACCCGGCGCTAACAGATCAAACTTTAAACAATTCGTAGTCGCGAACACGCCCAATCACAAGCTGATACCGACCTGTCAGGAAGCCTGAGCCGCCGAAATTCCGCAGCCAACTTTCAGTTCTGGGTCTCTGTACTAGATTTAACGAGCGCAGCAGTACCGCGCCCTCAGAAGTCAATAAGTACGCTAAGGACAAAGAGATATGCGCCTGGCTCCCATTGCCACCGTCACGGCTTTTGGCCTGACACTGGCCACCCTGTCAGCCTGTTCGGTGAGACCCGTTGCCATCGACGACGCCACCATCGACCAACGCGCCAGCAGCGACTGGCAAACCGCCTTTGGCAATCAACAACCCGTCACCGGTCCCATCGACCTCAATGAGGCCATTGCCCGCGCCATCGCCTACAACATGGACAACCGCCTGAAACTGATGGAAGCGGTCGTTGCCAATCGCAACCTGCGCCTGGCCCGCTGGGACATGTTGCCGGAAATTGCCGCCAGTGCCGGTTACAACCACCGCAACAAACAGCACTTTGCCAGCAGCGAGGACGTCAACGGCAACCAGTCCCTGGCCCAGTCCACCTCCCTCGACAAAACCTACAGCACCGCCGGGCTGGAACTGTCGTGGAATGTGCTCGACTTCGGCATCAACTACCTGTCCGCCAAACAGGCCGCCGATGGGGTCATGATCGCTGTCGAGCGCCAGCGCAAACTGATGCACAACGTCATCATGGACGTGGAATACGCCTTCTGGATGGCCGCTGCCGCCCAGCGTGCGCAGAACCAGTTACCGGGCCTGATCGCACAGACCCGCAGTGCCCTGGAGAAATCCCGCCAGAGCGCCGAGCGCGGCCTGCGCCAGACCGAGGCCAGCCTTTCCTACCGTCGCGACCTGCTGGATCTGATGCAGCAACTGCTGGCGCTGGAAGGCGACATGCACAACGCCAAAATGGAACTGGCCTCGCTGATGGGCTTGCCCCCGGGCAGCGCCTTTACCGTCAGCGCCACACCCAGCGATGTATTGCGCAGCCCCTTCGCGGAAATGAGCGTACTGGAGCTGGAGCAGTACAGCCTGCGCAACCGCCCGGAGCTGCTGGAGGAAGATTACCGCCAGCGCATCGCCGCCACCGAAATCCGCAAGGCCTGCCTGCAACTACTGCCCGGGCTGGAATTGCGCAGCGGCTACTTCTACGACGACAACAGCTACCTGCTCTACAACGACTGGGCCGAAAGCAGCCTGCGCCTGACCTGGGACCTGCTGGGCACCGTAGTGGCCGGGCGGGACCTGGTGGAATACGCCCGGGATAGCGAGCGCCTCGGCGATGTGCGCCGCGCCGCACTCACCATTGCCGTGCTCACCCAGGTCGACCTGGCGCATAGCCATGTGAAGCGCGCGCAACTCAATCACGGTTACGCCATGGAAATGGCGGACATCGACCGCGAGATGGCAAGCCAGTCCCGCGCCCGCTGGCAATCCAGCCAGGGCACCGAACTGGAAAGCATTCACGCCGCGACCCAATCCCTGCTCTCCAGTGTTGAACGCGACGTGAGCTATGCCGACTGGCGCAGCGCCAACGGCCGCCTGAGCAATGCAGTGGGCTTCCAGCCGGAATTTTATATTGACTACCGCCAACCGCTGGAGGTGATCCAGCAACAAGTGGCCGACATGCGCACCCAGAACGCCAGCATGGAGCTACTGCCCGTTGGCGGCTACAACCCGGAAGGGGTGGAAAAGCGCGAGGCGGAAATCCGTGAAGACGGCCAGGCTTCCGCGCACTGGTAACCGGAAACTGGTGACTGGTAACTAATAGGTCTCGGAGCGCCAGGGCTTCACCGGATTTCGATCGCGTGTAGTCCCGACCTCCAAGCCAAACCCTGTGGTAGATGTACGCGTGGTACCTGCAATGCAAACTCAAACTCTGGCCCAAGCGGCACTTGTTCTGGTGTTGGGGCTCACTTCATTCAGTAACGCCGAGGCCGGCGCTGAAACCAGCGCCCCGGCCAAACTCAACGCCCTCAGCCGGGTACAACTTTCCAGCGAACTCGCCGCCCGACTGACCGAAGTGCGCCTGCGCGCCGGCGACCGCTTTCAACGGGGCGACCTGCTGGCCCGCTTCGACTGCACCGAGCTCAGGGCCGAACTGGAAGGCGCCGAATCACAACAGGCACTGGCACGCCGGCAACTGGACGCGAACATTTCCCTGCGCCAGCTGGGCGGCAACATCAGTGAGCTGGAAATGGTGCAGAGCGAAGCGCAGCTGGCGGAAGCCAAAGCCAATGCCAAGGTATTGCGACACCGCAACAGCCACTGCGAAGTGCGCGCGCCGTTTGACGGTTTTGTGGTGAGCCGCTCGATCGAGCCCCACCAGCGAGTAGAAGTGGGCGCGCCCCTGTTGGAACTGGTGGACAATCGCGGGCTGGAAGTAGAAGCCATCATTCCCTCCGGCTGGCTGGAAAAACTTACCATCGGTGCGCACTTTGAAGTCACCATCAATGAAACAGGTCGCCAGTACAGCGCCGAACTGCAGCGTATAGTGCCGGTGGTTGATCCGGTGACGCGCACCGTCCGGGTCATCGGTACCATCGGGCAGCCGCAGGAAACGGGTGCCAGCGGATTCAATCCCGCGCTACTGATTTCCGGCATGAGCGGCGAAGCGCGCTTTTCACTGCCGGAAAATGGCGATGACCTGCTTGCCAATGGCGCCGATCCCGCATTGAGCGGAGCCAACTGACGTGGATACCCGGCTGCTGGAAAAGCTCAACCATTTTCTCGCACTGGAGAAAAGACTGCGCGCTGCCACCGATTCACAACAGATCGCACGTATCGCGTGTAACGACAGCCAATCGCTGTTGCATTTCGATGCCGGTTTATTTTTTTCCGGTCGCGAGCTGAAACTGATCAGTGCCTCCAATGTCACCACGGTGGATGCCACCAGCAGCGAGGCACAGCGCTGGCGTCAGCTGGTGCGCAAACATTTTCCCAGCACCGTCCAGCACGGGCTTCTACAGCTGGAACTCCCCCGGAGCACGGAATCCAGCAAGGATATTCAGCAGCAGACTCTCGCCCTTGTGCCCCTCGGTAGCGGCGGCGATGAGGGCTGCCTGGCACTGCTGCGCGCGCGCCCACTCTCCGGGCAGGAACAGGAAATCGTGCGGGAAGTCGCCGCGGCCATCACCCAGGCGATACTGGCGCTGCGCGGCACAAAACGGTTTTCCCTCAGGCGCTGGCTGCGTCGCCGGCCGCTGGTCATCGCCGCGGCGATTACCGCGATCTGCATAATCCCCGTACGCCAAAGCGTGCTTGCGCCGGCAACCCTGGCCGCAATTGAACCGCGCATCGTTTCCGCCCGCACCGACGGCGTGATTCGCGAAATCAATATTCACCCCAATGCGACGGTCACGGCGGGCCAGTTGCTGTTCACACTGGAAGACGCCGAGGTCACCGCAGAAATTGACCGGGTCCAACAAGAGATAGCGCTCTACCAGGAGCGCCTGCGCATGACCCGGCAATACAATTTCCAACAGGCTTCTGCCGGCCACAAACTGGCACAGGCAGAAACCGATCTGTCGATTCGCAACCTGGATCTCGATTTTCAAAAATCCCAGCTGGATAAAACCCGTATCAAGGCCGCCAGTGATGGTGTGGTGATCTATACCGATCCCGCAGAGTGGATCGGTCGCCGCATCCGCGCCGGTGAAAAAGTCATGGAGATAGTGCAACCGGCGGCGCGTCAGATTCAGATCGACCTGCCCACGGCCGATGCCATCGCGCTTCCCGAAAACGCCAGCACGGTGTTCTATGCGGAATCCGACCCGCTGTCGCCCATTGACGGACAACTGAGCTACCACAGCCTGCTGACTACCGAGGGCGAAAATCTTCCCGCCAGTTACCGCCTGCTCGCCAGTATCCAGCAGGATCGACCACAGATTCGCATCAACACCCGCGGCCACGCACGTATTTACGGTGCACGGGTGCCTCTTATCTATTACTTACTCCGCCGACCACTGGCCGCGGCCCGCCGCTGGGCCGGAATTTAGCGGCACCAAAGGAGTACCCGAGAGGTAAGAGGTAAACCATTGCAGTCTTCGCCCTTTATCAGCCCTATTAGCCGGCAAACCGGCACCTGGCCCGAACTGCGTACAGACCTGCAGTTTCACCGGGTACAGGAAGAGGCTCAGCAACACACCTGGATGCTGTTTGACCCACTGCGCGGGCAATACCTGGAGCTGGGTGAACTGGAAATTCTGGTATTGCAGCAGTGGCATCTCGGCTGCGAGAAAAAAATTGCCGAGGCGATCGCCCGGGATCACGGCTGCGGACTTTCTCCCCAGCAGGTTGCCGCGGTGCATCGCTTTGCCGTCGACAACGAGCTGCTACAGACCGACAGCGAAGCGCTGTCACAAAAGCTCTCTTCCGTCAGTCCGCAGCAACAGCGACTTATGCAATTGCAGCGGGGTATTTTCTGGCGACGCCCGCTATTCACACCCGACCTCAGCAGCCGGCTGTTGTTACCCCTGGCCCGCTGCACCGATACCCGCAGCTTCTATGTGCTGCTTGCCGCGATAGCCGTTTTCTGTACCGTCTCAGTGGGACAGCACTGGGCGGAATTCCTCGCCTACTTTAATGCCAGCTGGAACGCCCTCGGCGCCCTCACTTTTTTCTGTTGTTACCTGCTACTAAGCCTGTTTCACGAACTGGGCCATGCCAGCGTGGCCAGACTCTACCGGGTGCGCGCCAACAGTATCGGGGTCGGATTGATCGCACTGATGCCCATTATGTTCAGTGAGATTACCGATGCCTGGCGGCTGCCAAGAAAAGCGCGGTTACATATTTCCGCCGCTGGTGTAATTTTCGAAGCCACGCTCGGGATGGGCGCCGCGGTAGCCTGGTGCCTGCTGGACGATGGTCTGTTGCGATCGCTGACGTTCTACCTCTTTACCACTTCACTGGTCACCACATTACTCATCAATGCCAATCCATTGATGAAATTTGACGGCTACTACCTGCTGAGTGATTTCACCCGGGAAAAAAATCTGCAACAGAGTGCTACCAGCACGTTTCGCAACTGGGTCTGGTCACAGCTGCTGCGCGGACAACCGAAACTCGTCGGACGTCGCCAGCGCCTGCTGGCTTTGTTCGGCTTCGCCAGCCTGCTATATCGCATTGTGGTATTCGCCACCATCAGCTACGCCGCATACCAATTGCTGTTCAAGGCCGCAGGCCTCGCTTTGTTTCTGCTGTGTATAGTTTTACTACTGGCTATCCCCACTTATCGAGAAGCGAGCGCATTTTTCAATCACATGAAAAAACAGCAGGCCCTGCTTCAGGGTAATCCCAAGTCATCGCAACAGGACACTGCCATGGAAAATACTGTTCCGGAGCATTCAACCAGCGAGCAACCGGATAGTGTCCGCAGCAGTAACCGCAATCGCTTTCAACAACTGAAGCAGACCCTGCAGTTATTGAACCCCCGGGTAACCGGCACCCTGTGCATCTTGTTCGCCCTGCTACTGATCCCTTTGCCTTGGCCGGTTCAGCTCCCGGCCAGCACTTACTTTGCCAGTCAGCAAAAAGTCATGGCGCCGGCAGGCGCCGTACTGCAATCCCTGGCCGTGGCGCCAGGCACGGCAGTGAGCGCCGGCAGCGTCATTGCCGAACTGCACGACAATGAATTGGACTACCGTATCGCCCGCACCCGGCAGGAATTGAAATTATTGACTCATCGCCAACACAGCGACGGCTTTGCGGAAGAGCTCGATGTACTGGACGGTGTTTATTTACAGGACTTACTCAGCAAGCAACAGTTACTGCGTGCGCTAGAAACCGAAAAACAGCAGCTGCAGATCATCGCCAGCAGCTCCGGCATCGTCGACTGGATGCTACCGGGGCTGGCACCGGGACAATACCTGGACGTCAACCAGCTGTTTATCGCTATCGCCGACCGCAACACCTTGCGGGGCCACGCCTATGGCCAGCCGCAGCAACTCAAGCGCCTGCCACACACGTCATCCGTGGCGAAACCAACAACCACACTGACCGGCAGGCTTTTTGTCCCCGGCCGTTGGCAGCCGCTGCCTGTCACCGTAAGTCGCGTCGAACAGATCGCGTCGCGACGTATTCAGGACCCGGCGCTCAGTTCCGAACACGGCGGCCCACTTCAAGTGCTACCCGATAATCCGGAGCGCAGTGCCGAAGCATTGCACCTGGTCAATTTCGAGTTACAGGCTGCCAGTGACACGCCACTGGCGACGGACGACCTGTCCATCGCCCGATCCCAGCGCGCCGGTACCCTGGTGCTGTTCGGTGAACCTGTCAGCCTTATAAAACTGTTTGTCGACCGGGTAGCCGGTGTAGTGATTCGCGAAAGCGGTGTTTAAACAACTCTTAAATAGCTATTAAACAACTCTGCAGTTAACACAGAAATTTCTCGGCCGGCCCGGAAGGCCAGCGCCAGAAAACCACAAGGAAAGAGGTATCCCATGGAACTCAATGAGTTTTCCAGATCATCCCTGGCCCAGGCGATCAACCAGCAGGGTCGCCAACTCACCAGCCTGCGCCGCGTGCTGGAAAAGCGGGTGCTACTGGATGCTTCCGTGGCGGCGGATATCAGCCATTCCGCCAGTGATACTTCAGGCCCGGAAATTGCCGAAAGCGCGGACGCGAAAAACGGGCACGACAATTCCGAGAACAATTCCGACAACAACGGCGGCCAGGACAGCACTGCAGAAGGGTTTGCGCCGGACGCCGGTCAGCGCCAGGAACTGGTGGTCATCGACCTGCAACTAAACGATGCCCAGGCTCTGATCGATGACCTGGTCCAGCAGGCCAGTGAGGTGACCGAGGAGAATGGCATTCTGCAGCTGGCCATCGGCGAGCGCAGTGTCAGCCTGCTGACGCTGGATGCCAGCGATAGCCTGCAGACGGTGACGGATTTCCTCGCCGACAACGGCCAGACTTTTGATGCCATTCACCTGATCTCCCACGGCGGTGCCGGCGGTATCGACGTGGGCGGGGAGGAGCTATCCCTGACCAGCCTTGCCGCCACTGACGGCGGCAGCCACAGTACACAGCTGCAAAGCTGGGAAAGTAGCCTGAGCGCAGATGCCGACATTCTGCTGTACGGCTGTAATACCGGCTACAGCCTTACCGGCGAGCGCTTTATCGATCAGATTGCCAGCCTCACCGGTGCGGATGTAGCGGCCTCCGACGATGCCACCGGCAGCGCGCTGCGCGGCGGTGACTGGGAGCTGGAGCAACAGAAAGGTGAAGTGGAAACCGATATTGTTTTTTCCAAGCTGCTACAGGGAGCCTGGGAAGGGTTAATGGTGGCCACGCCGGGTGCCACGGTGGATGCGCCCAGCGAAGATTTCATCAATGAGTCCACGGACATCGGTATCTCTTTTGAGAATGATGGTGATACCGTGGGCTATGGTCCCTTTATTGATGTGGTTACCGGCCCGGGGATGACCGTTGACGGCACCAGTGGCCTGAATGGTGCCAATGTCGAAACCTATACCTACGAGAACGGGCAGTGGGTCGATAGCGGTGGCAATCCCGTGCTGTTCCATCCGTTCGACTTTAACCAGACTGGCGCTATTCCCCTGCCACCGGGCGAAGAAGGTTCCACCTGGTATGCGATTCAGCTGCCCTTCGGTTCATACTCTCCCGATCAGCCTTCTTTTGATTTCGATGTATCGGTCATTCTGGATGAAGCCGCCGGCGCCATGGTTGGCGTGCCTATCCCGGTTTGGGTAAGACCTGGCTTTGCCTACGGCAATGACCCGCTGAACAACCCTGACACCGATCCACCCATCGTATCCAACCCCATTGAAACCACGGTCACGCCCACAGTGATCGAAGTGGAAAAAACGGCACAGGATGGCGATGGCGATAACAATTCCATTGGCGATGACGGGGAAACGGTTACCGGACCGAGTGAGCCCGTTGTCTGGCGCGTGAATGTGGATATCGCGAATCTCTCCACCGTGGAAAATCTGGTAGTCACCGAAGAGGTTCCGAACAATTTCTACTACGTTCCCGGAAACGTGGTGGTCACCGATTCCGGTGGCAACCCCCTCAATGTCACCATTACTGAACCGCCAGAGGGGGCGAACAACGGTTCAGAACTGATCATCGAGTTTAACGACCCTATTACTGGCACACTCGCCACCAATGATATCGTCATTACCTATACCGGCTATGTGCCCGACGTGGATGCCAACGGCGATCCCATCGTTATTAATGACGGCGCCAATGATGCAATCCGTAATGAAGTATCTGTTACCGGTGAATATCAAGATCAAACCATCAGTGACAGTGACGATGCCATCATTACCGCAGTCGCCACGGCGCTGCAAAAAGATGTGGTACTTATTGATGATGTGGGTGGAACAGGTATTACTCCCGGTGACCGTTTGCAATACACCCTCACTCTAGAGGTGTCGGATTATATTCGCCTGACAGACCTGCTACTGACCGACTCTATTCAAGACGGCCTTGAGATTGACCCGGATTCATTTACCTTCGAAATATTTACCAACGGAAATACCTTCGGTCCGGATGCGATTGGTAGCGGCAATTTGTCGGTAACGGAAAACGGCGGCGACGGCAGTACCGATGTCAGTATTGACTTATCCCAGGAACTTATCGACCGCGGAATCAGCCCCAATGGCGGACTGAATGGCGACCTGTTCCAGGATACCGCGATCGATGGCACCACAACCGTCACCATCACTTACGAAGCCACCATTCGCGAAACCTACCTGGCAACCGGGGACGCAGTGAATGTTTACGATGTAATCAACAACCAGGCCACCGTTAACGGAAGCCTCGGCTCCGCCAACGGCCAGGATGTCAGCAACAGTGGCAATGAAAGTGTGCAGATCGAAGGGGCGGATTCCAGTAAAAGCGTCTATGCCATTGACGGCAGCACAGATCCCGCAGACCTGACGGATATCGCCGTAGGCCAGACGGTAACCTTTGCCATTGATATCGATTTGGCAACCCTGGACGACGCCGGTCTCAGCATCACTGACTACCTGCCGCAGCCGGTATTCGAAGCCATTGCACCGGTATTCTTCGACACGACCGAAGGGGCCAATATCCCTGGCGTTGGCGAATGGGGCTTCGGCCCGGCCACCGACTTCGCTAACTGGCCAGACGGTTACCTTGACGGTGCCAATGTCACCACCAGCGCCGACTCGGGCAACAACTCCATCACCTGGACACTGGATCCGGTAGAGCAACTCTCGTCTGTTGGCGGCCACGTGCAACTGCTGTTTACAGTACAGGTACTGGACCAACCATTTACCGACGGACTTTTCCTGACCAATGTGGCTTCGGTCACTGTCAACGGCACCGATGAAACCGTCACCCTGCCTCCAGGGGGCATCCAGATTGAAGTGGTTTCGCCGGATGTGAATGTCACCAAAGGGGTGATATCCACCGATGATGGCAGTGGCATCTTTGACCCGGATCCTCCCGGCCCGGTCACCTTCGATCCTGCCGGCACACCGGGTGATGGCTCGCCCCCCTGGACCGGCACCATTACCAGCGACGACCTGGATACCACCCCGATTGATTCCAACCTCAGCGATATCGATGCCGGTGACACGGTGCGCTTTGCCATCACCCTGGAAAATACCGGTGGCTCCGATGCCTTCAACCTGGTGATCAGTGACACACTCCCGGATGGTTTTGTAATTCCTCCGGGAGGGCTCAACCTCCAGGTGTTCACCGGTGACGGTAACCCCATCGGCTTTACCGGTGACCTGTTCACTGGTGGTATTACCCTGGACGACCCTTCTGCTGATGAGGGCGCACTCAATGAGGGACGCGATCCCGACACGGGCACCACCACAGATGGTAGCAACATCATCATCATTACCTACGATCTGATTGCCACCGACGCGGTACAACCCGGGCAGGAAATCGTGAACACCGCGCAACTGGAAGCCTACGGTGGTGTGGACGGAGGCAATGACTACACCGAGGGCAACACGGATATTGATTGGCAGGATGATGCCACGGTAGAAGTGAAGCAAAACACCGTGGACAAAGCCCTGAATTCAACCAGTATTGTCAGCCCGAATAACGGCGATGCAGAAGCTGTAATCGGTGAAACTGCTATTTACACACTGACAATAGAAATTGCAGAGGGCATTACTCCCAGTGCGTCCATTCTCGACACCCTGGATACTGGCCTGCAATTCGTCGAGCTTATTTCCGCGACTTCGTCATCGGCCGACATTCAGAATGCAGCTGGCGACCCGTGGAGCCAAGCGGATTTGATTGTTACCCCGAATGGTCAACAGGTGGATTTTGACCTCGGCGACTTAACTAACGTAAACAGGGACAACACCGTCACAGAGAGCATAACCATCACCTACCGAGTGCTGGTTCAAAATATTCTTTCCAATCAAAGTAGCGTTCAGCTCAATAACCGCGCGCAATTTTCCTGGGACAGCACCGACGATGGCATCGACAATCCCACAATTAACGATACAGACTCCGCCGAAAACATCACCGTTATCGAGCCGGATCTGCAGATTGATAAATCCCTGACAGGAACATCGCCGAGAATCGATGCCAATGACCAGGTGGAATATACCGTTGTCATATCCCACACCGGTTTTTCGGATACCGATGCCTTCGATGCGACCTTTATTGACACCCTTCCTCCTGAACTTACCAATGTCGTATTGGCAAGCGCGACACTGAGCATCAATGGTTCCGATGTCGATGTTTCCGGGCTTTTCCAAGTCAACGGCAACACAATAGAAATGGTGCCAGGTCAATCTTTCGATTTGCCTCTGGGCGCTACGCTAACCTTGGTCATTGAAGCCAATGTCATCAACAATATCGTAGTCGGAACCGAGATAACAAATACCGGGACCGTAGACTGGGAGAGTATTGACGGCGACGATCCCAATGAACGTACTGGCGAGGATGGCCCCGGCGGCTTGAATGATTACATCACCGATGATTCGGCCACCTTTACCGTTGATGAAATTACCGCTGGCAAATCGGTAATATCTACCTCAATAATTGACCCCTACAACGAACGTCTGGAGGCAGTAATCGGTGAAGAGGTCACCTACGAGGCCCGTTTTACTGTGCCAGAAGGTGAAGCCCCCAATGCGGAGATCATTGATATTCTGCCGGCAGGGATGGAGTTCGTAAGTTTCGACGGTGTATTTATAGGCACCGATATTCAAGTGCTGAACGGCGGCTTTGGAACTCCAAGTATTACAGATAACCCGGACGGCACCACTACGCTCAATTTCGGCACCGCCGATTTGCAAAATACCGGCAATGATGGACTGGCAATCGAAGACACCATCGCGGTTTTCTACACCGTGCGTGTAACCAATGTTGTCAGTAACCAAGCCGGTGTTGTACTCAGCAACGATGCACAATTTCGCTGGGATATTGATGGCAATGGCAGCAACACCGACCCCGGTGATGGCTTTCAACAGGACTCAGCCGATGTCACCGTTATTGAACCTCAGCTGACCATCGAAAAAGTGGCCGATATCACAACCGGTGATAACGGTGACCAGGTGACCTACACAATTACGGTCACCAACCCAGACGATGGTAGCAGTACCACGGCCTACGACGTCAGCTTCAGTGACCAGCTGCCGGTAGAGCTGGAGAATATTAGTTTTTCTGCGAACCTGGTGTTGGGTGGCTCAACCCCTTCTGATGTTACGGGGTTCTTTACATATGACAGTGCGACCAATCAACTACTGCTTGACCCCCAGGCAGAGCTGGATATTTTCCCCGGCTCCGTCGTCACCATAACGATCACTGGAACACTCGCCAATACCGTCACTGGCAGCACCATAACCAATGCGACCGATGTAGACTGGACGAGTTTGGACGGCGCTGATCTCGAAGAGCGCACCGGCGAAGATGGCGAGGGCGGACTGCTGAACGACTATGCGGCCGGCGATACCGCCGACATCACGGTCAACAGACCGGCGGTAGACAAGGTACTGGTATCCACGTCACAGAACGATGACCTGAACGACGATACCGAGGCCACTATCGGTGAAATCGTCACTTTCTCCGTCACCGTAACGCTGCCTGAAGCCACTCTTACCGGTCAGATCATTGACGACTTCGGCCCAGGTTTCGAGTTCATAGACCTCGTCAGCGTCACCGCGAGTAACCCGGATGCCATTATTCTGGATCCCGACGCCATTACCATTATTGATGATCCCGCCAACAATACGATTGGGTTGGATTTCGGCACTCTGATAAATACCGACACCGATAACAGTACGGTTGAAACCGTAACCTTCACCTATCGCCTCCGGGTAACGGATATCCCCACCAACGTAGATGGAACCACGCTCAATAACGAAGTTTTACTGCAATATGACACAGACGGTGACGGCACCTTTGACGACAGCGCCAATAGCACCGCGTCGGTGGACGTTGTCGAGCCTTTGCTATTAATCGACAAAGAACTGCTCAGTCCCACACCGCTGACCCTTGGCGGTCTCGCGCAGTACCAGATTACAGTGCAACTCGACCCCGCCAGTGGTGCCGATGCTTACAACGTAGTGCTTCAGGATGCGCTGCCACCCTATATCGCCTCGGTGGAAAATATTCAGATAGATGTGACCGGCGGCTCGCCCACCATCATCGACAACTCCATCGCAGATCTGTTGCTACTAGATATCAGTGAAATCGACAGCACCACCGTCATCACCATCACCATTGATGCCAGGGTGACCAGTGACCCCGCCGCCATAGGACAAACTACGACGAATACCACGGTTGCCGATTACACCAGTCTGGATACGCCGGACGGTGGCGACGACAGCGACATAGAGCGCGAGTACGAGGTCAGCGATGAAGTTACTGCGGATATCGAAGCGGTCGACCTGTTTATCGACAAGGACGATGGTGGCATCGATGTAGACAACCCGGCAGCACCGGGCGATACCATCACCTACACCATCAACTACGGAAACCGTGGCAACCTTGATGCCACCGGTGTAGTGATCACCGAGACTTTGCCAGATTATGTCATTTACGACCCCGCCGATAATCCCGGCTGGGTGCTCAATGGGGACACCCTGACCTTCGACGTGGGCGATCTCGCTGCCGGTGAAACCGGCTCCGTCGAACTCATCGTGACCATTATCAATCCACTGCCTTCCGGTGTGGAAGAAACCAACAATACCGTGTCCATTGATGGCGATGAAAGTAACGGCGCCGATCCCACACCGGGCGACAATACCGATGTGGATGTTACGCCTATCGAGGCCGCACCGGACTATGTCATCGACAAGGTGGAGGAGTTCGACGATCCGGCCTTCCCCGGTGAAACCATCAGCTGGAGCATTACCATCGTTAACGAGGGCAATCAGGATGGCACCGGCGTGGTGATCACCGACCAGTTGCCTTCCACCCCGTTTGTTTCTGGCTATACCGCCAGCGATGGAGGCATAGTCGATATCGATGCGGGCACCGTAGTCTGGAATATTGGCGATCTCGCCGTTGGCGAGAGCGTGACAGTAACCCTTACCGGGATAGTGGCAGACGAAGTGCCTCCGCGTATTCCGCTGCAGGTCAACGCGGCGGAAGTCACCGATGATGGCACCAATGGCCCCGACCCGACCCCGGAAAACAATGTCGATAGCGAACCCTTCGACATAACCGAAGTGGATCTTTCCATTACCAAAGACGACGGTGGTATCACCACCGCACCCGGAGGCACCGTTGTCTATACCCTGACCTACGCCAATCTCGGAACGGCGCTGGCAGACAACGTGCTCATCACCGAGACGCTGCCACCGAATACCACCTTCGATGCGGCGAGTTCTACCGCGGGCTGGGTAGACCAGGGAGATGGCACCTTTACCTTCGACCTTGGTACTCTGGATCCTGGCGAAACCGGCACCGTGGATTTCGCAGTAATTGTCGATGACCCGCTTCCCGCCGGCGTCGAGGAAGTGCTGAACAGCACCGAGATTTCCTATGACGACGGCCGCGGGCCGGATCAGAATCTCGATAACAATAGCGATGATGACAATACCCCGATCAATGCGCAGCCGGATTATGTGATCGACAAGATCGAGAACTTCGACGATCCCGCTAACCCCGGTGACACCATCGAGTGGACCATCGAGGTCAGCAACCAGGGCAACCAGGATGGCACCGGTGTGGTGGTCACCGATAACCTGCCCGATACCAGCCTGTTCAATTCCTTTGTCGCCAGTGACGGTGGCGTGATCGATCTGGATGCCGGCACCGTAACCTGGAATATCGGCGATCTCGCCGCCGGGGACTCGGTGAGCTTTACCTTGTCCGCGGTGGTGAACGAAAGTGTGCCCACGGTAATCCCCACCCAGACCAATACCGTGACCGTGGACGATGACGGCACCAATGGTGCCGACCCAACTCCGGACAACAACACCGACAGTGAAGACCTGGATATCACTTATGTGGATCTCGCCATCGACAAGGACGATGGCGGTGTCACCGTTGAGCCGGGCGATACCCTGGTCTACACCCTGACCTATGCCAACAACGGCACCGCGGATGCCACCGGTGTAACCATCACCGAATCATTGCCTGAATACGCCACCTTCGACGCGGCCAATTCCACCGCCGGTTGGATCGACAACGGCGACGGCACTTTCACATTTAACGTGGGCGCCCTTGCCGCGGGCGACAGTGGCAACGTGGAATTTGCGGTGATCATCGATGAGCCGATTCCCTCCGGCGTGGAGGAGACCAGCAACACCACCAGCATCACCGACGATGGCGACAGCGGCCCCGACCAGAACACCGACGACAATGACGACGATGAAGTAACACCCATCGACGGCCGCCCGGATTATGTAATCGACAAGATCGAAAACTTTGACGATCCCGCCAATCCCGGCGATACCATCGAGTGGACCATCGAGGTCAGCAACCAGGGCAACCAGGATGGCACCGGTGTGGTGGTCACTGATAACTTGCCCGATACCAGCCTGTTCAGTGATTTTATTGCCAGCGACGGCGGTGTGATCGACCTGGATGCCGGTACCGTCACCTGGAATATCGGCGATCTCGCCGCCGGGGACTCGGTGAGCTTTACCTTGTCCGCGGTGGTGAACGAAAGTGTGCCCACGGTAATCCCCACCCAGACCAATACCGTGACCGTGGACGATGACGGCACCAATGGTGCCGACCCAACTCCGGACAACAACACCGACAGTGAAGACCTGGATATCACTTATGTGGATCTCGCCATCGACAAGGACGATGGCGGTGTCACCGTTGAGCCGGGCGATACCCTGGTCTACACCCTGACCTATGCCAACAACGGCACCGCGGATGCCACCGGTGTAACCATCACCGAGTCACTGCCTGAATACGCCACCTTCGACGCCGCCAACTCCACCGCGGGTTGGATCGACAACGGCGACGGCACTTTCACGTTTAACGTAGGCGCCCTTGCCGCGGGCGACAGTGGTAGTGTGGAATTTGCGGTGATCATCGATGAGCCGATTCCCTCCGGTGTGGAGGAAACCAGCAACACCACCAGCATCACTGACGATGGCGACAGCGGCCCCGACCAGAATACCGACGACAATGACGACGATGAAGTTACGCCCATCGACGGTCGCCCGGATTATGTAATCGACAAGATCGAGAACTTCGACGATCCCGCCAATCCCGGCGATACCATTGAGTGGACCATTGAAGTCAGCAACCAGGGCAACCAGGACGGCACCGGTGTGGTGGTGACCGATAACCTGCCCGATACCAGCCTGTTCAGTGATTTCATTGCCAGTGACGGCGGTGTGATCGACCTGGATGCCGGCACCGTAACCTGGAATATCGGCGACCTCGCCGCCGGGGATTCGGTGAGCTTCACTCTTACCGCAGTGGTGGCAGAGTCCGTGCCCACGGTAATTCCCACCCAGACCAACACCGTGACCGTGGACGATGACGGCACCAACGGCCCGGATCCGACCCCGGACAACAACACCGACAGTGAAGATCTGGATATCACCTATGTGGATCTCGCCATCGACAAGGACGATGGCGGTGTCACCGTCGAGCCGGGCGATACCCTGGTCTACACCCTGACCTATGCAAACAACGGCACCGCGGATGCCACCGGTGTAACCATCACCGAGTCACTGCCTGAATACGCCACCTTCGACGCCGCCAACTCCACCGCGGGTTGGATCGACAACGGCGACGGCACTTTCACGTTTAACGTAGGCGCCCTTGCCGCGGGCGACAGTGGTAGTGTGGAATTTGCGGTGATCATCGATGAGCCGATTCCCTCCGGTGTGGAGGAAACCAGCAACACCACCAGCATCACTGACGATGGCGACAGCGGCCCCGACCAGAATACCGACGACAATGACGACGATGAAGTTACGCCCATCGACGGTCGTCCGGATTATGTGATCGACAAGATCGAGAATTTCGATGATCCAGTGAATCCGGGCGATGCCATTTCCTGGACCATTGAAGTGCGCAACGAAGGCAACCAGGACGGTACCGGCGTTGTGGTCACTGACCTTCTCCCAGACACCAGCCTGTTCAACAACTTTACTGCGAGTAACGGCGGGGTGATTGATCTCGACGCCGGCACCGTCACCTGGAATATCGGCGATCTGGCAGTGGGAGAGAGTGTCACGCTGACACTTACCGCGGTGGTGGCCGACACTGTCCCAGCCAATGTCGGCCCACAAACCAACACCGTGGTGGTCGACGATGACGGCAGTAACGGCCTGGATCCAACGCCGGACAACAACCGCGACGACGAAACCCTGGTCATTGAGTTTGTGGATCTGTTTGTCGACAAAGACCACGGTGACGCGGAGCCCGGGCCAACCGACACCCTTGTTTACACCCTGAGTTATGGCAATGCTGGCACCGCCGAGGCCACCGGCGTAGTCATCACCGAAACCCTGCCGCCGAACACCAGTTTCGATGCCGCCAACTCCAGTCCGGGATGGGTGCAGAACGGCGATGTGTTCACCTTTGACGTCGGTACCCTGGCCGCAGGGGAAACCGGTATCATTACCTTTGCCGTCACCATCGACTATCCGCTGGATGCTACGGTGCAGCAGATCAACAATACGGCCGAAATCACCGACGATGGTAATCACGGACCGGATCAGGAGATCGACAACAACCGCGACGACGATGTCACCGACCTGTTCAACCCCGGGCCCAATGTCGACAACATTACTCTGTCGCAACTATTCCCGGAGTACATCTATCCACCTAGGGAGTGGGAGCGCCAACAGCCTGAATTACATGGCCGCTTGATCTCGAAGGAAACCGAAGATCTCAGGGCGAACCTGCAGGGTGCACGCAATGGTGGCAACTTCGACCCCGGGTTTGGTAGCGCGGACGGTCGCTTCTACCCCAATGACTGGTCGCGAGTATTCAGTAACGATCTGTCTATCGACACCAGTGCCTCGGCCGGCATGGAAAAATCCAGCCCCCTGGCACTGGACAAGGATCTGGGGCGCTACCGCGCCAATTCACTATTCGGTGATTTTGAGCGGCCGGCAGCGAGTCCGGAACTGCCTGCTGGGGCAACCAACTCGGTACCAGTAACAGCGCCTCTGCCAGCACCACTCCAGTCTTCGCCCTTCCAGTCGGGCCCTGGCGCAGACGAACCACTCAACCTGATTCCAGAGCGCAGCCAGTTGCAGCGCCAGTTGGATGACATCGCCCGTGAATTGAGCGAAGCACAGGTATCGCCGCTGCTTGCCGCCTTCGCCGCGCTCAGTGTGGCGGAAACCGGAGACAAGCCAGTCAAATAAGCAAACCGTGGTGGAAGACGGCAGTCCTGCCCGTCAGGCGCCACAATATGTCAAAAGCCTGACCGGTTCGGTCAATTCCCACCGCAGTGGATACAGTATCCTGCTGCGGTGGGTTATTCCCGTGCCGAATTTCGAAATCCGTCCGCAAAAACCCAGAGGACAGCGGCCAGCTCCCGTACAATTTGGGACTATTGAATAGATAACCACAATAATCGCAACCAGTTGCAACCCATTGCCATTGCGTGAGTCGCAGCGTAAGTCGAGCCAACAGCATGACCGAGATCGTCGCCCCCGTAGAAAACCAGCAGACTGTGAACCTGCAGTCGCTACTGGATCAGCAACGCCAAGCCTACCTCGCCAACCCGTCACCGGACCGCGAACAGCGGGTCAACGACCTGCGCGCTCTGGCGCGGATGATTCGCGACCACCAGGATGCACTGGTACAGGCCGTCAGCGCCGACTATGGTAACCGCTCCCATCACGAGACGCTGTTTGCGGAAATCTTCCCGGCACTGGACAGTATCAAGGACACTATCAAACGTCTGAAGAAGTGGATGAAGCCCCAGCGGCGTCATATCGACTTTACCGCCTTCCCCACCTCCTCCACCAAGGTAATTCCCCAGCCTCTGGGTGTGGTGGGAGTGATAGTGCCGTGGAACTTCCCGATTAATCTGTCCTTCGGCCCCCTGATCAATATCTTCGCCGCCGGCAACCGCGCCATGGTGAAAATGTCGGAGAACTCCCGCAACCTGACCGCGCTGCTGAAGCGCATTAGCGGAGATTATTTTCCGGAAGACAAGCTGATATTTATCGAGGAAACCGGCGGTGTCGGCATCGAGTTTTCCACCCTCAAATTCGACCACCTGATCTTTACCGGCTCCGGCGCCACCGGGCGCAAGGTGATGGCAGCCGCCGCCGCCAACCTGACCCCGGTGACCCTGGAACTGGGCGGTAAATCCCCGGCGATTGTCGGCCCCGATTACAGCACCGACACCGCAGTAGAGCGCGTGCTCTTCTGGAAGCTGTTCAACGCCGGTCAGATCTGCACCACGGTGGACTATCTGCTATTACCGGAAGACAAGGTGGGCGACTTTGTCGAAAAAGCCAAAAAGGTCTTCAAAAAGCGCTACCCGGATATCCAGCATACAGATTACACGTCAGTAATCGACGAACGCTCCTTCCAAAGAATCTGGCTGACTCTGGACGATGCGGTACAAAAAGGGGCGACCGCCATCGACCTCACCGACGGCCAGGGCAGCCGCGACGATGCGCTGAAAAAATTCCCCGCGCACCTGCTGATCAATGTCAGTGAAGAGATGGATGTCATGCAGCGAGAAATTTTCGGCCCGCTGCTGCCGATCAAAACCTACAAAAACCGCGAAGAAGTGGCCACCTATATCAACAGCGGCGACCGCCCACTGGCGATCTACCCCTTCACCAACGACAAGGAACTGCGGGATTACTACATCGACAATGTGATGTCCGGTGGTGTCAGCGTGAACAACGCCGTGCTGCATGTAGGGCAACACGATATCCCCTTCGGTGGTGTCGGCGAGAGCGGTATGGGCCACTATCACGGCTATGAAGGCTTCCTCACCTTCTCCAAACTGCGCCCTGTTTTCTATCAGGGCCCGCTGGATCCGCTGAAACTACTGATGCCGCCTTACGGCAATCTCGCGGACAAAATGATGAAGTTGATGCTTCGCTTGACTAAATAATTGGTCTTTATTTGTAGTGGTACCGAGAAATTCCCCCCGGTGGCGGTAAAGCGCTGGGTACCTATTTTCGAAACCGAGCTAGGCGCCCCCCTTCAATATATCCCTGTACGCTGCGTCGGCGACATCCCTGTCGCCGACGCTTTCGAAAATAGATACCCAGCACTTTACCTTCGCATCAAAACCCGCATCTATATCCCACCAAACAGAATCAAAATTGCGATCAAACTGTAACTTTTGGTAGGGTAATTCCAGAGCTTTGCCATTATGGCGCTCTTTTTTTCTTGGACCTCTTTTGCAAGAGCACCAGTTCAATCACAACGATGCAACATCGTCGTGCACCTCGGGCAAAGACGCCCGCTATTCAATCGCGCAATCCAGCTCGGATACTTACGGAACACGCGTGATCACAAGGAGAAAACATGACTGCACCAAACCGCAGCAAGCTTCACCATTCTGACGCACAAACACCCAGGCTCCCCCTACCCGGTCGCACACTGCTGTTCAGTGCCATCGCACTCGCAGGTACCCTCGGAGCCAACAGCGCCCTCGCCCAGCAATCCGTACTGGAAGAAGTCACCGTAACAGCACAAAAGCGTGAACAGTCCATGCAGGACGTCTCCGTCGCCGTTAGCGCATTTTCCGGGGACGCGATCGATAAAATGGGTTTTGAAGAAGGACTGGATATTACCCAGCAGGTACCGAATATGAACTTCTTCGCCATCTTCGGCGAAGCATCCAGCCCTTCCGTCAGCCTGCGCGGTATCAGTTTGGTGAATTTCTCAGACTCCTGGGAATCCCCGGTATCCATCTATGTTGACGACGTCTACCGCGGCAATCCCGCAGGCTCCGCGATTCAACTGTTCGACCTGGAGCGCGTGGAGGTCCTGCGCGGCCCGCAGGGTACCCTGTACGGGCGCAATACGACCGGTGGCCTGGTGCACTATGTTTCACGCAAACCCACCGAAGAATTTGAAGCCAGTACCAGCGCCAGTATCGGCACCTACTCCGAGAGTATTCTTGAGGGTGCTATGAGTGGTCCGATCAGCGACAGCATTCGCGGACGCGTCTCCGTCAAGACCACACAAAACGATGGTTGGCAGACCAACACCGTCACCGGGGAAAAGCTCAATGATACTGACAGTTTCGGTTATCGCACCCAGCTGGAATTCGATCTTGCCGACAATGCCAAATTACTCCTGAACGTGCACGGTAGCAGTGCCGACCAGCGATCCGTGGGTTTTGCGCATATGGGCTACCTGGACGAAGCAAGCGGGGACGCTAACAAGTGTCCCATCGGCGCCATTCAAGCCGGGCGCTGCACCAGTGCATCATTTGATATGACCGGTATCGAAGCCTCGGGGGGCGGTATGGTCCGGAATATGTGGCATCCGGCGCGAAGGGTGGCCTCGGTACCGAGATCGATACCTTTGGCTCTTCCGCGACGTTCACCTGGGACTTCGAAAATTTCTCTCTGACCTCAATCACCGCCTACGAAGAACTGGATAAATTTCTGCAGGATGACGGCGATGGCACCGCAGTGGTTTATTTCGATGAACAGTACGGGGTGGACGCAGAGCAATACACCCAGGAAGTACGCCTGAACGGCAACACCGAAAATAGTAACTGGGTAACCGGGTTCTACTACTACAAGGATGACCGCGGCCTGATAACAGAGGCCCCCACGACCGCAGACTGGGCGGAGCTGGGCCTGTGGCACCGGGAAATCGTGACCCTGGATAGTGAATCCTGGGCGCTGTTCGGCCAGCTAGAATACGATCTCTCACAAACCCTCACTCTGGTCAGCGGTTTGCGCTACACAGGAGAGGAACGCGACTTTACCCAAGATGCCGGCCCCAGTTTTTACGACGAGATCGATACCACCGGCGACCTGAGCGACAACGCCACCACCGGCCGTATCGGCCTGGACTGGCGTCCCAGTGCCGGAACACTGGCCTACGCGAGCTACTCCACCGGTTTTAAAAGCGGCGGCTTCTCGGGCAGTTACAACTCTTCCCTTGAGTCCACCAAGCCAGTGGGCGCAGAGAATATCGATAACTTCGAACTGGGCCTCAAAACCACCCTGGCTCAAATTTACCGACTGAATATGGCAGCCTTCCACTACAAAGTGGATGACTTTCAAGCCCAGGTATTTCTCACCGTGGCCGATGGCAGTGTGATCACTAACGCCGGCGACGTAACCGGTACCGGTGCAGAGGTGGAACTGACCGCGCCGATTACCGAAAATTTTGAAGTCATCGCCGGCGCCGGCTGGCTCAATACCGAGTTTGATTCCGAGCAGCTGTTTTTCATAGCGGGAGACGCTTACACACTGGATGGCAATGAACTGCCCTCAGCCCCCGGTTTTACCTACAACCTGGTTGCGCGTTACTACCAGAGCTTGGGCGACAACGGTGAATTGGTTTTCCAGGGGGATTATGCCTGGCAGGACGACCATTACCTGCAGGTGGAAAACGACCCCTACTCCAAACAGAGCGCCTACGGTCTCGCCAACGCCAAGGTCGCCTGGCACTCTCCGACGGACACTTACAGTGTCGAGGCTTTCGTCAGAAATCTGGCCAACGAGGAATACTTCACTTACCAGAATACCCTGGGTTCCGACTGGGGATACGGTGTGTGGGGTCAGCCGCGCACAGCCGGGCTGCGGTTTAACTGGAAAATGTAATCCCAATTTACAAGTGCTCCGAGCCGGAGTGATCAAACTTAAATCTTGCAAAAAACGCCTGTTTTCAGGCGTTTTTTTGTTAGCTAAAACTGGTACGTCCATTCCTCTAATAATTCTGTAATTCCCATTCAGATCCTTTAGTATTTCTCGACCACAAAAAATATCCGCATTTTCAAAAGGACCTGAAAATGAGCACTCTTCTCCTCTGCAGTCGGGAGCTGACTTCCCCTGATATCCAGCAAGCCTGCAATTTGAACTTGCAGCAACTCTCCGCACTTCACTGCCCGACCCCGAAATTCGCGCAGGCCAATACGCCTTACCTGTTGAATGGCCACAACAATGCACAGGGAAAACGCATCCAGGCGCTGCTCGCGCCCTCACAGATCGCCCGTCCGGTTACCGACCTCTCCCTCACCTTTGGTGAAGACAATACCCTCGCTATTGCCGCGATGATGGAACAGCTGAAGGACTACAACATTGCACTGACCGGCGCCTCCACCAGTGTTTACGGTGAGCGCATGAATGGCTTCGCCAAGTCAGTGAAAGAGTACCAGGTAGCCTTGCTTAACTACCGGGGTGCGAAATTGAGTGGCGCTAGTAACCATGGCCAGCTCAAACAGCAAGCACATGCGGCATTTCTGCGGATGCAGAGGACGTTCAATGCGGAACTGAACAATGTCACCAGTCACATTCGCTCCCGACGGGGTACGCCGCTCACCAGCGCCGAACGCGGCACCAATATTGCACGAAGCAGTCGCAACGCGGCCAAATTACAGTTTTCAAGTGAGATTGAGGCGCATAAACTGGTCAAATTCAGTCAATATACAAAATTGCTCGGCAACGGGCTGGCCGTAATCGACTTTGGATCAAGAGCAGGAAAAGTGCATAACAGCTACCAGGCCGGCGGAAATTGGGAACGTGATCTGTTTATCGAATCAAGTAGCTTTGCTGCCAGTGCGACAACCGGTGCACTCATCGCCCAAGCTGGCGTGACATTTTTGCTAGCAGCCACACCTCTTGGCTGGACGGCTCTAATTGTGACCGGACTGATCGTAGCTGGCACCGCAGCCACCGCTTCCGTGCTGGTGAATAATCAGGTACACAAAAACTCTGGAGCGATTTACGACAAGGTTATGAAGGCGCTTTAATCACATGATCAGTGAACTCGATTTTTTTATGATTGCCTTCGTTGACATGCTGTTCGCGTGCGTTCTTTTTGTTGCGTTCGGGCAGCTAACCGTAAGAAAGCTCAGGAAAAAGCCTGAAACTCGAGACCACCTTGGTATCGAATTTGCGAGCGGGTGGGATATTTTGAACGTTGCCCAGGCCCTGGCCATCCCAAGGTCTTGGAGCAAGCGGATGGAGCGTAGCCCTTTGGCTTCGCTAAATGCCAGATCGGATATTGTTCATCAATACACAAATAAATTCGACAAAGTACTTGGCTGTATTTTTTTCTGGTCTTTCGCCTCTTCCGGAACCCTTCTGATACTGCTAGTTATTCTTAGCAAGTCGGGAGTATGGGGCGAGTAATCACCACTCCACCCCCTTCCGCGCAGAAACGCCATTCTCAAATGCATGCTTGTGCGACTTCATCTCGGTAACAGTGTCCGCAATATCCATTAAATACTGCTTGGCGCCGCGACCGGTAATAATCACGCTCTGCTCAGCCGGGCGGCTCTGAATAGCTTCCAGAACTTCCGCCTTATCCAGCCATTTGTAATTCAGCGCATAGGTCAGCTCGTCCATAACGACCAGATATACACTGTCATCCGCGAGCGCCACTTTTAGTTTGCTCCACAGTGCCAGTGCCGCGGCCTTGTCTGCCTCAAAGTCCTGGGTCTCCCAGGTGAAGTCGGTTCCCATCTCGTGCCATTGCAACGGATATTGATCTGCGGGCAGCTGACTCAACAGGTTTTTTTCACCGCACTCCCACACACCCTTGATAAATTGCCCCACCACCAATTTGTAGCCATAGCCCAGTGCGCGGGTAACGGTACCGACCGCCGCGGTAGTTTTGCCTTTGCCGTCGCCGGTGTAGACAATCACGATACCGCGCTCGCCCAGTGCCCGGGATACGCCGGCATCGACAATTTCCTTGCGTGCCTGCATGCGTTTCTTGTGGCGCTGTTGCTTGTTGTCATCGGTCATGGGAACAACTCTTATGGGGTGAGTGAATGATGAAAGGGTAACAAAGTTCGCACACAAACAAGAAACGGGCCGCGAGGGCCCGTTTCTTGTTTTTTGTAACAGCGGCTGGTTACAGGGAGAACTGTACGCCCGCGTGAACCGCAGCGCCGGCGGTATTGAATCCGGCCACTTCGCGATAATTTTCATCCAGCAGGTTTTCACCGCGCAGTGTCAGCGCCAACTGCTGGTTGAAGCGGTAAATCGCGTTGAGGTCCAGCTTGTTATAGGCGTCCTGCGCCAGCGGTGCACCACCCCAGGCGGGGTTGGGACTCAGGCGGTCGTCCGCCCGCTGCCAGTTCCCAGCCAGGGTCAGGCGGTCACCCCAGAAGCGGTAGCTGGCACCCAGGTTATAAACAGCCTGTGCCACGTTCAAGCGCTGTTCGCCTGCGCTGTCTTTGCTGTCGAGCCAGGTCCCATTGGCGTACCAGCGGCCCGCTTCGCCGAGATCACCGGAAAGTGCCAGTTCAACGCCGTCGGAATCGCTCTCGCCGTCATCCTGCGCGTAGGCACCCCAGCCAGAGCCCAGGCCATTCACATACACAATGGCATCGGTCACTGTTTGCTGGAAGGCCACCAGTTCCAGTACGAGTAAATCGGCATAGGCGTATTCCACCCCCAATTCGTAACCGCGACTGGTTTCCGGGCCTACGGCGTCCACGCCGCTGACGACGTTGGTAGAAACTTCATAGGGGCTGGGCGCGCGGAAGCCGGTGCTGGCGCTGGCGCGGTACTTGATCTGCTGATTCTCACCAAGCAGTTGCGGCAGTGCAGCGGAAACCCGCCAGCTGTTATTGTTCTCTTCTTCCAGGCGATCGCGACGGAAGCCCACGGAATAGAACAGCTTGTCCGCCAGGTCCGAGCGCCACTCGCCGTAAATGCCCAGCAGGTCAATCGACTGGCCATCGAAGTCGGACTGGAATTCCTGCTGATCGAGATCCGCGCCCCAGGACAGGGCGCCGCCGGCCAGGGCGCTGTTGCCGCCGTAGTTCACTTCTTTGATGGATCCATCCACCGCATAGCTGCTGAAACCTTCAGCCAGGCTATCGCGTTCCAATTCCTGGCGGGATACGGACAGGCGGTGGGCAGCGACACCGGTTTTCAGGTCTGCGCCCAGCTGATAAGTAGTCTGGGTATAAATATCCAGGCAGTCGGAGGGATCGGTCAGCGCGAAACAATTATCGAATTCTGTTTCCGCATCGGTCTCGCGGAACTGTCCATCCACAGAAAAATTTTCGCTGAAGGTGTATCCCAACTTGGCGCTGACGGTCTGGTTATCGTAGCCATCGCGCTCGCCGCTGGTATCACTTTCCCGCGCATTGAATCCGTCGCTGTTCAGCTGGCTCAGGTTGAGGCCATAGCTCCAGCCGTTCAGTTCGCCACGCAGGGCTGCCTGAGCGCGGTCGGTGCTGTAGCGGCCGCTTTCACCACTGAGCTGCAATTCCAAAGGCTGACGTGCGCGTTTGGTGATGATGTTGATCACGCCGCCGGCACCGGCGCCGTACATCATGCCCTGAGGGCCGCGCAGCACTTCGATGCGCTCCACATCACTAGCCAGCAGATGCTGGAACTGAGCAGTAACCTGGGTATTGGTAGGATCGGCCACATTAACCCCGTCCACCAGCACCAGGGTGCGGGAACCGGCTTCGCCGCGTACATAGATATTGCTGACTTTGCCGAGACCACCGTTGTTGGCCACGGAAATACCCGGCAGGGTTTTCACCACGTCCAGCAAGGTGCTGTAACCGAGCTTTTCGATATCCGCCGCGGTCAAAACCGATACGGATACCGCAGTCTGCGCCTTGGGCACTTCCACCCGGCTGGCCGTTACCGTGACTTGCTCGAGGTTATCAAGGTTGTTGTCGATACTGTTTTGAAGATTGCGCTCGTCCGCAAGAGCAGATTGCGCGACCAGCGCGACAGCGCCGGCGAGAATAGTTTTATGCATGGAAAGCCCCAATCAGAAAAATGGTCGATTGAGGGAGGGGAATACAAGGGCGAGAAAAGTGACTGGCAACGAGGTAATCCAGGAGAAACCCCGCGCGCCGAAACAAGCCCAGACAAAGCCCTCCGCTTTATCGTCTAAGAGTCACTCAAGGCCGGTATCGGGCTTATCTTTTCTATCCGTTAAGGGAAAAAGAATCACCGTTGCGGGGGCAGCGCCGGATTAAAACCTAAGCCTTTATATAGGGGTTCACCGGACTTCCCGTTTAACCCAACCAAATTCACCGCTTGTGGCGGTAGGACTGCTGGGCACCTGAAGCGCGGGCGATTATAGCGGAATGCGGCGCAAGACCATAGATAGGAGACATCGAGAGGGGGCCTAGATAGGGCGGGATAAGAGAAGACAGGACAGAGAGGACGAAATAAACCAGGAGTATAAGGCGACCCTTGGGTTAAATCAGGTCACCCGCGACAAACTCCACACGGCCACCCCGTCGGCGCAGCTCGCTATCCACGCCGTAAACCTCTGCCACCAGCGATTGGGTCAGCACTTCTTCTGCGGGGCCCTGGGCACGCAGTCGGCCACCTTCCAGCAACAGGATCCGATCGCAGTAACGGGCGGCAAGACCCAGGTCGTGTATCGCGAGAATGACGGTCTTGCCGGCGTCCGCCTGCTGGCGAAATGTCGCCATCAACTGCAGCTGGTGTCGGATATCCAGTGCCGCACCGGGTTCATCGGCAATCAGCAGGGGGGCATCCCCCACCAGTAATCGCGCCAGCTGCACCCGACGCAACTCACCGCCGGAAAGTTGTGTTACCGGGCGCCGGGCAAGTTCCAGGGCATCGACCTGTTGCAGTGCTGCGGCCACCCGGGTTTGGCGCTGGGAATGCTTGACGCTTTGCCCCCAGGGCAGCAGCCCCAGTGCAACCAGATCCTCAGCGGACATGCTCCAGGCGGGGCTTTCCTGCTGTGGCAAAAAGGCAGAGAGCCTTGCGCGCTCGGCACGGGGAATAGTCAAACAGGGGCGCTCATTGAGCGAGAGCTGCCCTGCGGTGTTTGGCAGAACGCCAGCAAGGCAACCCAGCAGGCTGCTTTTACCGGCGCCATTGGGGCCGATGACCGCCGTCAGTTCACCCGGACTAAAGACACAGTCGATGTCTGCCAGCACCTGCCGGTGATGGCGACTGAGCCCCAGGTTGCGACAACGCAAAATTTGCGGAACGTCGACGCTCACAGATTTACCCCCTGCCGGCTACGGACAATCAGCCAGAAAAAGAAGGGCGCTCCGATAAACGCGGTAACGGCGCCGATGCGCAACTCCTGGGTACCCACCGTATTCAGCACCAGCACATCCGCCAGTAACAACAGCAGCGCGCCGGCAAGGGCACTGGCCCACAACAAGCGCCCCGGGTCCTGGCCCACCATGGGTCGCATCAGATGCGGCACAACTAAACCGATAAATCCGATGGTTCCGGCCACCGCCACCGAGGCGCCCACGGCAAAGGCAATACCGAACAGCACCAGCAGAGGGTAGCGGCGGCCCGCGAATCCCAGGGATACAGCACTGGCCTCACCGAGAGAAAGCGCGCGCAGGTAGTTGCGGGAAAAAAACAGAAATAGCGCACCGAGGGCGATAAATGGCAAAGCCAGTAAAACCTGATCCCAACCCCGGTTGGCCAGCGAACCCAGTAGCCAGAACACGATTTCCTGCATGGCAAACATGCTCGGGGCGTAATTCAGGGCCAACGCCATCAGCGCCGACAGAAAGGCATTAATGGCCACCCCCGCCAGAACCAGGCGACTGGCGCTGGCGCCATGCCCGGCCAGTAACCAGACACTGCCCACGGCCAGCAGCGCCCCCATAATGGCCAGTACCGGCAGCAGATATCCGCTCACCGCGGCGCCATAGTAGAGCACCAGAATCGCCGCCAGTGCCGCACCGCTGCTGACGCCTAGGAGCGCGGGTTCCGCCAGAGGATTGCGCAACATCCCCTGCATCGCAGCGCCGCCCAAGCCAAGCGCTGCGCCCACCACAATCGCGAGCATTGCCCGCGGCAGGCGCAACTGCCAGAAGATAACCGCATCGCTGCTTTCGCTGTGCCAGCCACTGGTGATCGCCGCTGGCAGGTCAATGGCTACCGGACCGCTCGAGAGCGCCGCCAACAAGGCCAGGGGCAGCGCGCATGCCAGAAGGCTCAATATGAATTTAGGGTTGCCCAACAATTTCTTTTCTCTTATCCATCAGCTGCTGCAGTACATCCACTACTGCCAGCGCCGGGCAGAATCCCAGCTCCTGCGGCAAGCGGTACACCCTGCCCGCCTCGATATAGTCCCGCAACACCGGGTGGCGTTCCGCCAGGTGGGCAATGGCGAAGTCCTGCTCCCCCCCGTAGAAAACCAGTAATTCGGGCTCTGCATCGATGACCTGCTCCAGGCTAACACGCCCCAGTTGCTGTATCCCCTGTTGCGCCGCCAGGTTGGTAAATCCCGCCCGGGTCAGCAATTCGTGCTCTAACATGCCGTCGCCGTAGGTGATGTTATTCGCCGAGAGAATCAGGGCACCGGGATTGCTGTTACCGGCTTCAGGCACCTGCGCCAGGAGGGCATGCAGCTTTCCCTGCTCCTGCTGTAACCCCGGCAAGTCTCCCAGCGCCTGCTGCAGGGACACCAGCTGCTGCTGCAGCTGTGCCAGGTTGTAGGCATCCGGGATTCGAACAACGCGAAAGCCCAGCTGCTCCAGACGCTGCGATGCCCGCTGGGCGCCGTACTGCCCGGTTAGCACCAGATCGGGCTTCAGCGGCAGCAGCTCTTCCGCCTGTGCCCGGTTCAGATACAGGTGTTCTGGCAGCGGCGCGCGCCGATAGTGCTTTTCTCCCGAAAGCCAGGTCACCGAAACTATTTTCTCTGGATCCACCCACTGCAACAGGATCTGATCCATGCACAGATTGAGAGAGGCAATTCTGGCCTGCGCAAAAACCGGCGCAGGCACCAGTGCCGGCAGCAGCGTCACTGCGAGTACCACTACCAATATCGCGATCGATGGCCGGCGTTCGACTTCCATTTCACTGTCTTTATTCATTTTCCCTTGATTCATTTTTCCTTGGCTGACCTCCCGCGGATGCCAGGATGCTTTGCTCTATACCCGATCCACATTGAGTAAGATCCCGTCCGCTGCATCCAAAACACCTTGTCGCTGCATCCTACTGGCAGTAACAATGAACCCTTAATCAATCCTTAATAACACTCCCAGGAGTACAACATGAACGAGGACACCCTGGCGCTGCTGGTTCCTTTTGGTTTTTTTCTGCTGGTCGGCATGTCGCTGTGGATGGTACTGCACTTCCGCAACAAACAGTCGCTGGCGATACAGGAAACCGTCCGCATTGCCCTGGAGAAAGGCATGCCGCTGTCACCGGAACTGATTGACCAGATGGGCACCAACAACAAGCCGCACCCGCTGAAAGACGTGCGCAGGGGCATTGTCTGGCTTGCCGTTGCCGCGGGGATGGCCCTGTTCGGCTACTGCATCCCTGACCCCAGCAACCAGGCCTTTGCGGCCATCCTGGCGATTGCCGCACTTCCCCTGGCAATTGGCCTTGGGTACCTGGCCATGCACCAGTTCGCACGTAATCAGGTCGCCTGATCAAAAAAACCGGCCGCCCGCGCTCAGCTCATTTCGATGGCGTTGAGCGCCTCGGCCAGGGTCTTGACCGCAATCACTTCCATCCCATCGATATCGTTTTTCAGACGATTACTCGCCGGTACTATGGCCTTGCGAAACCCGTGTTTGGCCGCTTCACGCAAGCGCTCTTGCCCGGAAGGCACCGGCCGGATTTCGCCGGCCAGGCCCACTTCCCCGAACACCATCATGTCCCGCGGCAACGGGCGGTTGCGAAAGCTGGATACCACGGCGATCAGCAGGGTCAGGTCTGCACTGGTTTCTACAACCTTTACACCGCCGACCACATTGATAAACACGTCCTGGTCGCCGACCAGCACGCCGCCGTGGCGATGCAGTACCGCAAGCAACATATTCAATCGATTCTGATCCAGCCCCACCGCGACCCGACGCGGATTACCGAGGCTGCTGTCATCCACCAGTGCCTGCAGCTCCACCAGTAGCGGTCGCGTGCCTTCCCACACCGAAGTCACCACCGAGCCGGCAGCAATCTCGTCAGCGCGCTGCAGGAAAATCGCCGAGGGATTGGAGACTTCTTTCAGGCCCTGCTCGGTCATCGCAAACACCCCCAGCTCGTTCACCGCGCCAAAGCGGTTTTTGTGCGCGCGCAAGGTGCGGAAGCGGGAGTCGTGGGTGCCCTCGAGCATGATGGAGCAGTCGATGATGTGCTCCAGTACTTTGGGGCCGGCAAGGGAGCCGTCTTTGGTCACGTGCCCCACCAGAATCAGCGCGGTGCCGGTCTGTTTGGCAAAGCGGGTGAGGTAGGCGGCACTCTCGCGCACCTGCGCTACCGAGCCCGGTGCGGACTGCACCTCGGCCATGTGCATGACCTGGATGGAGTCCACCACCATCACCTTGGGTTTTACTTCACCGGCGGTGAGGCAGATCTGCTCGACATTGGTCTCGGACAGCATCTGCAGGTGGTCCGCCGGCAACCCCAGGCGTTTGGCGCGCATCGCCACTTGCTGCAGGGATTCCTCACCGGTCACGTACAGTGCCGGCAGGGTCTGCGAGAGGTGACACAGGGTCTGTAACAGCACGGTGGACTTGCCGGCACCGGGGTGCCCGCCAATCAACACCACCGACCCGGGCACCAACCCGCCGCCCAGCACCCGATCCAGCTCGCTGGCATTGGTGGGGATACGCGGCAGCTCGCTGAGGTCGATCTCGGAAAGCTTCTGCACCCTGCCCTGTCCGGCAGCGCCCGCATAGCCCGCCTGGGCATCGGTAAAGTTGGCGGAGCGGCTGTCCGTATGCGCCGGCCCCAGCCGCACTTCACTCAGACTGTTCCAGGCCCCACAGGCACCGCACTGGCCTGCCCATTTGCTGTAGTCGGCTCCGCATTCATTGCAAACAAATGCGGTTTTGGATTTTTTGGCCAAGGTGTTTCTCTCAGTTTCTGGTGCGGTGGTATCGGTTCTTTTCTAGTTCTGTGGCGGTGCCGCCATCGGGCAAGTCACCCCGGAAAGGCGAAGATTCTACCCTTCCACAGCCAATGGGGAAAATTCACGAATACGCCCGTGTACCCACTGATACAACACCGGCAATACCACCAAGGTCAGCAACGTAGAGGAAATAATCCCCCCAATCACTACCGTAGCTAGTGGCCGCTGTACCTCAGCGCCAGTGCCCGTATTCAACGCCATGGGTACAAATCCGAGACTCGCCACCAACGCCGTCATCAACACCGGCCGTAGCCGCAACATAGCTCCATCCACAATGGAGGTATACAGCTCACCACTCTCCCGCCAACGCTCGCGGATAAACGACAGCATCACCAGACCGTTCAGTACTGCCACCCCCGAGAGCGCAATAAACCCAACCCCCGCAGATATCGACAGCGGTATATCCCGCAACCACAGGGCTAGAACGCCACCGGTCAGCGCCAGAGGTACCCCGGTAAAAATAATCAACGCATCCCTGAGCGAACCAAAGGCCATCAACAGAAGTAACAGAATCATCAGCAGCGTCAGAGGCACCACGAGTTGCAAGCGCGCGCTGGCCGATTGCAACTGCTCAAATGTGCCGCCGTAGTCCAGCCAGTACCCCGGCGGCAGCGTTACTGAGTCCGGCACCGACTGACGTACCTCATCGACAAATGAACCCAGGTCGCGCCCGCGCACGTTCGCGGAGACCACAATACGACGCTTTCCATTTTCACGACTCACCTGGCCTGGTGCCGAAAGCCACTGAATATCGGCGACCTCCTCCAACGGCACGAATCCACCATTGACGAGCGGCACAGGCAGAGAGGCAAAACGCTCGATATCCCGCCGCTGGTTTTCCGGCAATCGCAACACCAATTCAAAGCGGCGGTCACCATCGTAGATCAAGCCTAACTGCTCACCGCCGATGGCGGTTGCCACCAGATCTTGCAGTGTCTGCACATCCAGCCCGTACTGCGCCAGTGGCACCCGCTTCGGTTTCAGTGACAGAACCGGCAAGTTGTCCACCTGCTCAAGCCGCGCGTCCGCCGCGCCGGGCACCTTGTCGACCACGGCAAGAATCTGTTGCGCGGATCGGTGCAACTGCTCCAGGTCGTCACCAAACAACTTGATCGCGAGGTCGGCGCGCACACCGGAGATCAGCTCGTTGAAACGCATCTGGATTGGCTGGGTAAACTCGTAGTTATTACCCGGTACCTCCGCTGCGACCTGCTGCAGACGCTCTATCAGCGCGTCTTGCGTCACACCGGGGTCGGGCCATTCCACCCGAGGCTTGAGCATCAAAAAAGTATCTGCCACATTGGGCGGCATGGGGTCGGTGGCCACTTCGGCAGTGCCAATTTTGGAGAACACCCGCGCGACTTCCGGCTGTTGCAGCAGTACCGTTTCCAACTGTCTCTGCATGGCAACGGACTGTTCGAGCCCGGTACCCGGCACGCGCAACGCGTGCATGGCGACATCGCCTTCGTTCAATTCCGGCACGAATTCCGAACCCAGCGTTGTCGCAAGCCACGTGCAAAACAGCATCAATACCAGAGCCAAGCCGAGAACCAGCCATCGCATCGCCAGCGCGGCACTGAGCAACGGGCGGTATATTTTTTTCAGCCCACGCACTGCGGCGTTTTCACGCTCGCAGATTTCGCCGCGCAGGAAAATCGCCACCGCCGCGGGCACCAGGGTAAAGCAGAGGACCATGGCCGCCAGCAGTGCCATCACCACGGTTGCCGCCATCGGATGAAACATCTTCCCCTCAACACCGGTAAGGGAAAACAGCGGGATATACACCAGGGTAATAATCAACACACCGAACAGGCTGGGGCGTATGACTTCGTTGGCCGCGGTAAACACCGTATGCAACCGCTGCCGCAGCGGGAGTGCGCCGCCGTGACGCTGGCATTCCTGGGAGAGGCGCCGAACCGCGTTTTCCACAATGATGACCGCACCATCGACAATCAAGCCGAAGTCCAGCGCCCCCAGGCTCATCAGGTTGGCGGATACACCGCTCGCGCGCATGCCACTCAGGGTGGCAAGCATCGCCAGCGGAATCACTGCCGCGGTGATCAGTGCTGCGCGGAAATTACCGAGCATGATGAACAATACCGCGATCACCAGCAGCGCACCTTCCAGCAGGTTTTTCTGCACGGTAGCAATCGCCTTGTCGACGAGCGTCGTGCGGTCGTACACCGCTTCTGCGCGTACACCCGGCGGCAGTGATGCCTGAATGTTTTCCAGCGCCTTCGAAAGCGCCAGAGCAACGGCACGGGAGTTTTCCCCCACCAACATCATCGCAGTACCCAGCACCGCTTCGCGGCCGTTTTCCGTAGCGGCACCGGTGCGCAGTTCCCGGCCGATGGCAACGCTCGCCACATCGCCGATGGTTACGGGCGTAGCCGCGTTCACACCTTCCGGCATCTTGACGACCACGCTTTCGATTTCTGCCAGAGTCCGCAATTGCCCCGGCGAACGCACCAGTATCTGCCGACCACCACGCTCGACAAAGCCCGCACCCCGGTTGCGGTTGTCACGCACCAGGGCGTTGCGCAGGTCGTCCATAGTGACGCCAAAACTCAACAGCTTGCGCGGATCGGGGGTTACATGAAACTGCTTGCGGTAGCCGCCAATGGTGTTGACCTCCGTCACCCCCGGGACCAGAGCTAACTGCGGCTTGATGATCCAATCCTGGATCTCTCTCAGCGCGGTAATGTCGTAGGGTGTTCCATCTGGTTGCCGGGCTGATTCTTCGGCCGTGACGGTATACATAAAAATTTCACCGAGTCCGGTGGCAATGGGCCCCATCTGCGGCGTCAACCCGGGCGGCAAGTCGCCTGCCAGAGAAAGCAGTCGGTTGGCGACAAGGTTGCGCGCAAAATGCAGATCGGTGCCCTCGCGAAACACTACCGTCACCTGCGAAAGTCCGTAGCGGGAAATGCTGCGGGTGTATGCCAAGCCAGGCAGTCCCGCCAGTGCGGTCTCCACCGGAAAGGTCACCCGCTGTTCCGCCTCCAGTGGTGCATAGCCGGGCGCCTCGGTATTGATCTGCACCTGTACATTGGTGATATCCGGCACTGCATCAATGGGCAGCCGTGGATAACTCCACAGTCCCAATGCAACAATCATCAGGGCAAAGCCCAGCATCAAAAACCGGCGTTCGATGGAAAAGCGCAACAGGGATTCAATCATAATTTTTCTCCCTCAATGGCCATGGCCGGCAGCGGATTTTTCCAGCTCTGCCTTCAGCAGGTAGCTGTTTTCCACCGCATACCACTGCCCGGGTTTGAGCCCTGAAAGCACCTCACTGAAGGCGCTGCCGCGCTCCCCGAGTCGCACGATTTTCGCCTCAAAACGACCGGGTCCGGCCTGCACAAACACCACCGTGTTGCCGTCCAGGTCCTGCAGTGCGCGATTATCCACCGCGATGGCCACGTTTTTGCGGGCAAACTGAACATGCCCCTCCACAAAAACCCCGGGTGTCCAGCGGCGATCGGCGTTATTTATCAACACCCGCGCACGTGCAAAAGGAAGCCCTTTTCCCGCGGGCACCACACTGCGCAACTTACCGCTGAAGGACGCCTCCCCGGAGAGAATTTCAACCGACTGCCCGAGTCGCACACTGGCGATACGCGCGGGAAAAACCTGCAACTCCGCCCACAGCTGTGAGTAATCTGCCACTTCAAACAACACCTGATCGCTGACAAATTCTCCCGGGCCTGCATGTTTGGCAATGACCATACCGGCGAAGGGCGCGCGCAACGGGTATTCACGCATACTTTCGTTGGAGTGAATGCTGGCAAGCCGCTGATCTTTTTTGACCTCATCGCCAATATGAACATTCACCTGGGATACCACGCCCGGGTAACGCGCACGGATATGACTCACGGCGGTCGGTTCTGGCAATAGTTGTCCGTAGAGGATCAGTTGCCGGTCTACCTCACCGGCACCAGCGACTTCGGTACTGAAAGTTATGTTTTTCAGCGCCTGAGGCGACAGTTCAATGAAGCGAGCGTCCTCTTCGTGGTGATCGCCGTCATCCGCAAACGCAGAGCAGCCGATGAGCAGCAGCGCGACCAGCAAAAAGGTGCGCGTGTTAAACCGCGGTGGGTTTCCGTAAAGGGTTTTAATAGTCATTGCACTTCCAGAATTATTTTTCCAACAACGGCGCCGGGCTTTCCGGCGAAGTCGACACGAGAGGGGCGGCTGTTAGCTGCTCGATTTCTGCACCCGCCAATAGTGCGGCGGTCGCCTCTTCAATCAGTGCGCGGCGCGCATCCAGTAATTCTTCACGAGCCGACACCCACTCCTGATAGCCATAACGCCCGGCCAGGTAATAGCGCTCGCTCTCCTCCAGTGCGCCACTCAGTGCAGGGATAATTTCCGCCTGTAACCGATGCATGGCGGCGATACTCTGGGCACGACGATTGAAGGCGCGGTATAGCTGGGTATGTAGATTCAGGGACGCCGCTCGCTGGCGAAGGGCAACACCGTCGAGTTGCGCTTGCGCGGACTGAATATCGCCGCGGGCACGTTCACCACTCCACAGTGGAATACTCACGCCCGCGACCAGCGAGCGGCTGTCCGTTTCCCGACTGTCGCGCACCCCCAGAGCCCACCCCAAATCCGCGCGGGCTTCACTGCGGGCCATTCGTAATTGCGCTGCCTGCAGTCGGGATTCACTAACAAAGCGACTCATCAGCGGGTTTTGCTGTGCGCGCGTGAAATACTCCTCGAAATTTCCCGCCGGTCCGGGTCGGTACAGGTAACCGCCGGTCACCGAAAAGCGTGCCGCGGTATCGCCCCACATGGCCGCTAGCGCAACCCTTTCCGCGCTCAATTGCTGTAGACGCCGCTGCTGAGCCAGCTGCGACCTTGCCAGAGCGGCCCGGGCACGCAGCAGCTCCATCTGCGGGGCGGCACCTGCAGCCACGCGGTCTTCCACGCCGGTTACGGCATCCTGTGCGAGACGCACTGAGGCGTCTGCAAGTGCGGCGGCTTCGGTAGCGGAGAGGACACGCACGTAGCGACGCAGCACTTCCCCCAATAAGTCCATCGCCTGCACCTGACGATCAGCATCCAGCAGTAGCCGCTCCGCATTGATTACTTCACCCCGCGCCGCGCGCTTGCCACCCAGCTCCACCACGGAAGAGAGCGCCACCGTCAGCTCGGTATCGTCCATGCCATTGCTGCCGGCAATGTTTTCCAGCTCTGCGTCCAGGCTGAGCGCGGGGCGCAGGCTGGCACTGACGGCACGGCCATCCAGTAGGCGCTGGCGAAAATCGAAGACTGCCAGTGAAGGGTGCTGTGCCATGGTGCGGGCAACCGCTTCATCCAGTGTCAGCAGGGGAGCCGGTACCTGAGGGCCTGTGTTTGCGGCCACCCCGGTCCCGGCGAGCAGTGCACAGGCCAATAGGCACAGGCGCACGCGAACCATTGCGCGCCCACGAATGAGCGCAGCAGATAACGTCATAAGAATTTCCCAAGTTATTAAATCCATGTTCACGGCCGCTCATGCAACCGCGTAACCGTTTAAAAACTCAGGCGATGGGAGGGCGATACAGCGTAGAAATAAAACCGTGCGGCAAACCGGCGTCTGCGGCAGCGAACCACTGGTGTCCAAAGCCGAGCGCGGGAGAATAAAAACTGATAGGCAAACAGAGGGAAATAGAACTGTGACAGTGACAACAGTGATTGCAGTTCTGGGCGATATCAGGATTGTCGTGCTGTGCGGGCTCCAACTGCATCAACTGCGGAAATTCTTCCTGGCTCAGTTGCAGTTCCTGTGACGAATGCCCATTGTGTTGTGGGTGATCCAGGTGAGGAGTGCCATCAGCGGCATCCTGGTGTCCTGCAGGCAGATGCTCCGCAGTTGCTTGCAGCTCACCATGACCGTCATAGCAGGCGAGTGCCGACTGGAATACCAGCAGCATACTCAGCACAAAGCCAATCAGTTTCACGGGACGGAACTTCAACATTGCTAATCTACCGGAGCCCTGCTGTCACACACTCGAGACACGGGTCCCACTTACTTTTCCAGATAGTTGAACTGACCGTGAAATTAGCAAATAGTGCCGCAAACTACAAAAGCTGGCAGAGCAGAAACTGGCGGCATGCGCCGGCAAGGCTTAGCATTACTCAACAACAGCCCTGAAATTCTTTTTACCGCTGGACTCATTACACGTCACTGAGTCCCGACTTGCGCGAGTGGCCCCGTGCAAGCAGTTGCATAAGACGAAACCCTATGACCTTACCTGCCGTTTGGATTCTCAATCGCGACGATATTGCCCCCGACAGTGATGCAGCCAGGGCGATGACCGACCTGCTGTCAGACGAGGAGCGTGCCCGCCAATTGCGCTATGCCGGTGCCGAAGCTCGCCACGGGTTTCTATTGAGCCGCGGATTGCTGCGCAATGTCCTGGGAAGAATCAGTAACTGCGCTCCCGAGTCTCTAGCGTTTGTCGTAAGTGACACCGGCAAGCCGGCACTGGTGTCGGCTCCGGAACTGCACTTCAGCCTCAGTCACAGCGGCCGGTGGATCGCACTGGGGGTTTCCTGCGAATCCGATATCGGTATTGATATCGAGCAGCCACTCAAGCCGCGGGACTTTCTGCGCATTGCCCACCACTACTTCCATCAGGAGGAGTGTGCCCTGCTGGAAGCCTCGCCACCGGAGCTGTTGCCGGTGCACTTCTACCGCTTGTGGACCATGAAGGAGGCCTTCTTCAAGGCCCGCGGTACCGGGATTTCAGAGGGTCTGGGGCGAATAAATCTGGCCGGCTTCCATTTGGGACAGGGTATTGCGCTGGATGCGGCCATCGACGATGCCGGTGCCCCGTGGCAATTCAACTACTCCATGCACCCTCTGCGCGACGGCAACCACCTGCACCTGGCACTAGCCGGGCGCGATCCGGCATTGGGGGAGCTATCGCCGGAAAGTATCCACAGAGGGCTCGGTTAATACGGGGCACACTGGTGACGGAAACGCCTGCCCCATCCGCTTTTTGATCAAAAAACCGGTTTGCGCCCAAATTGATCGCCAGGGTTAGGAGAAACCTTTCACGGATGACCGAGAGTGGTAAAACCTTTCTTACACTTACGGCATTTTCCACGGATTAGACCGAATCCAGTAGTCGGAGGATTGCGCCAGGCCAACTTGTACATACAAGCAAATCGACATATGCTCGGCGCCTATTCAGTTAAAAATAAGTAAAAATCTCTGAGTCGATGCAAACTCCCCTGTACCGCATGCTGTTGCTACTGCTCGCTCTGACCCTCAACGGTCAGGCATTTGCAGCGCCCTGCGGTTCCATCAACGGGGGAAGTGGCGAAGGTAGCGACAGTAACGAAAGTGGCGGCCACCACCAGATGGCCTCGGCGATGCCCAACCACTGCGACGCAAACGCCAATGCCCACCACTGCCATCAGGGTTCGGGCACCACAGTGGACTCAGCGGATAAGACATCCGCACAAAGCTGTGAGCAGGCCTGCAGCTGCTGCCCCGGACACTGTGCCAGCGTCATCACCGTTACCGAGCACGCCAGCCAACTCAGCCCCCTGGCCTCCTACAGCGCCTTCTACTCCAACTCACACGCCTCCCCCCTCCCTGAAGCCCAGTTGCGTCCACCCATTCTTCTCTGACACGGGATCAGTGCGCCCGGCATAAATGTGCCCGGGTCATCCGCAAGAGCGCCAAATTTCCGCGCCACCGCGTACTCCCGTCTGTCGACACTATTTCCATCAGCCTCCGCGACACCTCGAGCCAAATAGTGCATCGCAGCAGCGGACGCGACGATAACGAAAAGTCTCCCAGAGAAGGACAACAACATGAATGCAACAAGCTTCAGACTGACCAGAACCCCGCTGTTTATCGCCCTCGCCACGGTGGCCGCGGGTTTCTCCCCCATGGCTTCTGCCCAGCAAGCGGGCGAAACCGCGCAAAAACAAATTGAAGAAGTAAACGTCACCGGCACCCGCATCAAGCGCGCCGATATTGAAGGCGTGGGCCCGGTCACCGTACTCGATGAAGCCTCCATTGAAGCCAGCGGCTCCAGCTCCCTGGAAGTGCTGCTGCAATCACTGCCGTCCGCAGCGGGCTTCGGCGGCAACCAGACCAACGCCTACTGGACCTCCAACGGTTACGGCACCGCCCAGATCAACCTGCGCGGCCTCGGCACCAACCGCACCCTGGTGATGGTCAACGGCCGCCGCGTGGTAAATGGCGGTACCGGCGCCAACAGTAGCGTTGACCTGTCGATGATCCCGATGTCCCTGGTTTCCAGCATTGAGGTGCTGAAAGACGGCGCCTCGGCCACCTACGGCGCAGACGCCGTGGCCGGCGTGGTCAACCTGATCACCAAGAAAGAATTCGACGGACTGGAAATCGAGGGCAAATACGGCCAGACCGCACTGGGTGACGGCGAGGAAACCGTACTCGACCTGACCTGGGGCGTGTCCGGCGACCGCGGCAACCTGATGGTGAACATGAGCTACCAGGACAACCAGGCCTCACCACTGGACGCCCGCGTCCCCTGTCCCCTGAATGACGACAGCGAGTGCAGCGGTAGCTCCTCCACCATTGGCGGCCGCGCCACCCTGCCCGCGGGCGCAGTGCTGGCCGACGGCACCGTGCTGACCGAAAACACCCGTATCAACTTCAACCAGGATCCGAATGGCGACGGCAATTTCTACGAGCGCTACGACGGGCTGAAGCACGGCTTCAACTACAACCCCTACTTCAATGCGGTGCAGCCGATCGAGCGCTTCAGCTTCACCACCCTCGGCAACTACGAGATCTCGGAATCCGCCACCCTGTTCACCGAGCTGATGTACACCAACCGCCAGTCCGGCCAGCCGGCCTCTCCCGGCAGCCTGGCCGACATCGCCTACAGCGCGGATCATCCCACCAACCCCACCGGTAGCGATTTCGTGCTGGAGCGTCGCCGCCTGCTGGAAAACGGCGCGCGCGATTTCTACCAGGAAGTGGATACCTGGCGCGTGGTCACCGGTATCGAGGGCGATATCAACGACAACTGGGGCTACGACGTGGCGCTGAACTGGGGCCGCAACACGGCCACCGACGGCATCGCCAACAACATCAACATGCAGCGCGTGGGCGAAACCCTGGATACCAGCCTGTGCGGTATGAACGGCATCCCCTGTGGCGACTACCTGGGTTACGGTGATGTCACCGGAGAAGTACTGGACTACATCGTATTCAGTCAGGAAGGCACCGGCGGCAACGAGCAAAAAAGCGTAAGTGCCAACATCAACGGTTCGCTGATGGAATTGCCAGCGGGCACCCTGGGCTTTGCCGCGGGCGTCGAGTGGCGTGAAGACAGCGGCTGGCGCCAGCCGGACTCTCTGGTTCAGGCGGGCTACGCGCTGGGCAACCAGGAAGATCCGATCAGCGGTTCTACCGAATCCCGCGAGGTCTACGCCGAGGTACTGGTACCACTGCTGGCGGACATGCCACTGGTGCAGTCGCTGGATATGGACCTGGCCGTGCGCTACTCCGACTATGACCTGTTCGAGGGCGAGGACACCTACAAGGCCGGCCTCAACTGGCAAGTAAATGACATGCTGAAAGTGCGCGGCACCATGACCACCGCCTTCCGTGTGCCGAATATCCCGGAGCTGTTCGGCGGCGTGTCCGAGGGCAACCTCACCACCACCGATCCCTGTTCCGACTATGCCTCCCTGGATCCGTCCAGCACCCTGTACCAGAACTGTCAGGCAGCCGGTGTACCGCTGAACTACTCCCAGCTCGGTACCACCATCCTCACCGACCGTGGCGGCAACCCCGACCTCACCCCGGAAAGTGCAGAGACCTTCACCCTGGGTGTGGTACTGCAACCACTGGACGGCCTGTCGCTCACCGTGGACTACTTCGATATCGAGATCGATGACGCCATCCGGGAGGTATCCGGTTCCACCAAACTGGCCATGTGTTACGAGTCTGCGGGCCTGAGCCACGCCTTCTGCGCACCGGATCAGCACACCCGCAACCCGGTCAACGGTGACGTGAACTACCTGTCCACACAGAAGTTCAACACCGGTAACGAGGTGATGCAGGGTATCGACTTCGGTGCCCTGTACGACTTCGACATGTTTGGCCTGTCGCACACTGCAGACTTCAAGGCGTCCTACCTGAAGGAATATGAAACCACCGCGTTTGATGGCGACGAGCCGTTCGTGCTCGACGGCTTTATCGGCAGCGGCAACGGCGGCTTCCCGCACTGGCGCGCGAACGCGTCACTGACTACTCGCGGCAACCAGTGGAGCAGCACCTACTCGGTACGCATGATCGGTGAGGGGGATGACTTCAATGCGGACAGTGGTATCGGCTCCAGCATGCCCAACATCTTCTACCACAACGTGCAGTTCAACTACGACATGAACGACGCACTGCGGATGAGTGTGGGTATCGACAACCTGTTCGACCAGGAGGCACCGCGGGTCGCCAGCTGGACCGACGGCAACACCGACACCATGACCTACGACCTGGCCGGCATGCGCAGCTACCTGCGTATGACCTACCGGTTCGACTGAGTCCCCTGAGACATTCACAGCGGCGGGGGGTACACTCCCGCCAGCTGTGCATTTTCTCACCAGCTGTATCCGAGAAAACACCCGAGAATAAAACCAATGCAAACGGCATCCCTTTCCAGAAAGGTCCACAAGTGGCTGTTTCTGTTTGTCGGCGCCCAGGCCCTGTTGTGGACTCTGAGCGGCGTCTACATGGTGGTGATGGACCTGGACTTTATCCACGGCGATCACCTGGTCAAAAACCTGCGCGAGCCGCTGCCGATGGAGCAGGGCACCCTGGCGCCCACCCAGGTATTACTCGAGCGCTATAGCGGGGTGAAATCCATCCAGCTGAAAGCGCTGCAGGCGTCCCCCTACTACGTGATCCAGGCCGCGGACGGCACGCACCTGGTCGACGCCCGCAGCGGCAGCGAAGTCTCGCCCATCGATGGCGATCGCGCCCGCGCACTGGCGGAGCACTACTTTTCCGGCAGCCTGTCGGCGGCATCCGCCGAACTGATTACCGACAATCCGCCCACCGAGCTGCAGTCCCGCGCACTGCCCCTGTGGCGGGTCAATTTTGACGACCGCTACGGCACCAGTCTCTATATCAGCCCGAATACCGGCGCCCTCGTCACCCGCCGCCACAACTATTGGCGCGCGTTCGATTTCTTCTGGATGCTGCACATCATGGATTACGAGGAGCGGGAAAATATCCACAATCCGCTGCTGCTGATCGTCACCCTTGTCAGCCTGACCGGCGTACTCGCCGGCCTGATCCTGCTGTTCTACAGCTTTGCGCGCAGGGAAAAAGCAGCCGGCACCGCGGCCGCGGCGGGAGGTGCACAATGAATTTCATCAAGATCGCGCACAAATGGCTGAGCCTGGTGATCGGCGTGCAACTGGCACTGTGGCTGGCCAGCGGCCTCGCCTTTGCTCTGCTGGATTCCAATATCGTCAGCGGCCGCCATCTGGCCGAGCGCCAGGAGACCGCGCCGCTCTCCGCCGGCACATCGCTGGTACCCCATAGCGAGATTGTCGGCCTTTACCAAAACGCCGGTAGCAGCGTGGTGGATATCCGCCTGCAACCGGGCTTTGACCGCCCGGTGTACCGGGTACAGACCGGTGAAGGGGTCGAGCTGCGCGATGCGCAAAGTGGCAACCCGCTGGTGATCGACGCTGTGCTGGCCATGGCAATCGCCGCGCGTGATTACGCCGGCGACGACAGCCTGATCGGCAGCCCGCGGCGCCTGTCACAGCCAAATATGGAATCCCGCCGTCACGACGGGGCGATGTGGCGTGTCGATATTGCGGACGAAGGCAATACCAGCCTGTATATCTCCGCCGCGGACGGCCGCGTACTCGAGCGCCGCAACGACACCTGGCGGCTGTTCGATATCTTCTGGATGCTGCACATCATGGACTACACCGAGCGCCAGGATTTCAACAATCCGTTCGTGGTGATTTTCGGTATCGGTGCCCTGCTGCTGTCCATTTCCGGCTGTGTGATGCTGTTTTCCAGCTTCTCCCGCCACGACTTCAATCTGGCCGCCAAGTTGCGCCGCAGCAAGGTGGCAGTGACGCTGCTCGATCAGGCAGCCACCCCGGTGCAGGAGCTGGCGTTGCCGAGTGGCGTCAACCTGTTCGATGGCCTTGCCGCCAGTGGTGTGCAACTGCCCTCCAACTGTGGCGGCGGCGGTAGCTGCGGCCTGTGCCAGGTGCAGCTCGACGCCGACGCGCCGATCACCAGCAGCGAGAAAGCCCTGCTGTCCGCGGCGCAACTGGCCGCCGGCCAGCGTCTCGCCTGTCAGCAGCGCGCCGTGGCCGCCACCCGCCTGACACTGGATGACAGTGTGCTGCAGGCCGGTGCCTTCACCGCCGAGGTCCAGGATACCCGCTTCCTGACGCCCTTCATCAAGGAGATCCGGTTGACGCCCCGAGGCCAGCGTCCGTTCGGCTTCCGCGCAGGCGGATTTGTGCAGGTGGAGATTCCTCCGCACCGGCTGCGCCTCGCCGATACACCGCTCGATTCTCAGTACAGCGACGACTGGCAGCCCTGGCTCGGCGCCGCCGGTAGCAACCATGCATCACCACTGCGTCGCTCCTATTCCATGGCGAATGCGCCCCATGAAGCTACCAATGCGAGCGGCGATGATTCCATCCTGTTGAACGTGCGGATACAGCCGCCCCCCGCCGGAAAGGAAGCCCTGCCCGCGGGCGCCGGCTCCAGCTATATGTTCAATCTGCAGCCGGGCGACCAGGTCCAGCTGAGCGGCCCATTCGGCAGCTTCCATGTGCAGGACAGCGAGCGCGAGATCATCCTGATCGGCGGCGGTGCCGGTATGGCGCCACTGCGCTCGATGATTGTCGACCAGTTACGCAATCGCGGCACACAGCGGCCAATGCGTTTCTGGTACGGCGCACGCAATCTGCGCGAGGTGTTTTATACGGAACTGTTCGATGAACTGGCGCAGCAGCACGACAACTTCCAGTGGCAGCTGGGCCTGTCGGACCCGCGTCCGCAAGATGCCTGGGAGGGTGCGACCGGCTTTATCAGCGATATCGCCGCGGACATTTACTTGCGCCAGCATGCGGACATCGGCAATTGCGAATTTTATCTGTGTGGACCGCCCGCCATGCTGCGCGCAAGTATCGCCATGCTGAAGCGACTCGGCGTGCGCGAAGAGCAAATCGCATTTGATGATTTCGGCAATTGAGCGGAAAAACGGCGCGCACCGGAAACCTTTCGGTGCGCGCCGCTGTCCACTTGCCATAGTGACTAGCAACCCCTAACTTCGGGCTTCAATCAAAAACCGGCTGACATGCAAAGATTTATCGCACGGATCATGGCAACGCTTATGTTGCTGTCTGTCTTCGGACAGGCGGCCGCACAGCCGTGCGCGGAAATGTCAGCCGCTACGATGGACATGAGTAGCGAAGCGGCTCACCACGCGCCAGTGGATAACCCGCAGCCATCCGCGCATTGTGGAGACATGCCCGCAGCGCCGTCGGCCACCAGCGCTGATCACTGTGCACAGTCCTCCGCTACCGGTATGAACGCCTCTGGCGAGCCTTGCAATGCGAGCTGCAGTTGTTGCCCCAGCCACTGCGCAACGGTGTTGCCGCCGGTGGAGACCGGGGGTATCCCCATGCCTCGCACTGCCCTGCAAGTGACCTACCGGGATCTCGCCTCGTCTGCCGAGCCCGAATCCCTGATCAAACCACCCAGGTCTGCCTGACCCGGGGATCCCCGCGCGCCCACTGGCGTGCTTTTCCCTCACACAAATTGCCGCGACACCAGCGCTGTCCGCTTCGTCGCCGCATACGTTTTCCTGTCGCCCGCGATTCCACTTTCTAAATCGGGCCACAGCACCTTTACAAAAACAGCACCGTTTCCAACACAAGGTTGAAACCAATTTATGAAACAGAATATTTTTCTGCGCAGCCTCGCCATTTCCGCACTGCTCGCCCTGACCGCCTGTGCCAAAGCCGATCACGATCATGACGTGAGTGAAGACAGCGCCGATGTGACCTCCGCGGCCATTACTTCAACACTGACCACCTATAAAAGCGCCACTTGCGGCTGCTGCAAATTGTGGGTGGAGCACGCCGCGGACAACGGTTTCGAAGTCAACGCGCAGAATGTTTCGGACCTGAATGCCGTCAAGGACAAGTACCAGATTGCCGCGGAATTCCAATCCTGCCACACCAGCGTGTCGCCGAACGGCTATGTTTTCGAAGGGCATATCCCGGCAAAACTGATTCGCCAGTTCCTGCAAAATCCACCTGCGGGTGCCCGTGGCCTTGCCGTACCCGCCATGCCGCTGGGCAGCCCCGGTATGGAAGTGGGCGACCGTTTCACCCCCTACAAGGTGCTGCAGCTCAATAAAGATGGCAGCACCACGGTATACGCGAGCATCGATCATTTTGAACAACAACACTGAGGTACTCATGAACAGAACCCGAGAACCCCAGATTGCACTGCCGGCCCTGTCCCGGCGACGCTTTGTCACTGGTGTTGCCGCCGGCGCCGCGTTGCTGGGCATGCCCGCGGGTGCCAACAGTGCTGTCCCCCGAGCCAATCCAACGCCACAGACATTGCGCGGCAACCAGTTTGATCTGCACGTGAATTATCAGCCGGTGAATTTCACCGGCCGCGAACGCACCGCAGTCGCCACCAACGGCTCGGTGCCAGGCCCCATATTGCGCTGGAAAGAAGGTGAAACCGTCACCCTAAATGTCACTAACCATCTGGCCCACGACACCTCCATCCACTGGCACGGCATCATTCTGCCCACGGGTATGGACGGTGTACCCGGGCTCAGCTTCAACGGCATCCGCCCCGGCGAAACCTTTACTTATCAGTTTGAGTTGAACCAGAGCGGCACCTACTGGTACCACAGCCACTCGGACTTCCAGGAGCAACAGGGGCACTACGGTTCCATCGTCATCGACCCGGCAGAGCCCGATCCGGTGGCCTGCGATCGCGATTACGTGGTGATTCTCTCCGACTGGAGCGACGAATCGCCCCACGACATTTACGCCAAGCTCAAAAAAGAGGGGCACTACTACAATCGCCGGCGTCGCACCGCCGGCGATCTGTGGGATGAAATCCGTCAGAAAGGCGTCGCCCAGACCTGGCAGGACCGCAAGATGTGGAACGAGATGCGCATGTCCGATCGCGATATCTCCGACGTCACCGGTTACACCTACACCTATCTGATGAACGGCCAGACCCCGGATGGCAACTGGATGGCGCAGTTCAAACGGGGAGAGAAGGTGCGCCTGCGCTTTATCAATGGCTCCGCCATGTCGATTTTCGATATCCGGATTCCGGGACTGAAGATGACGGTGGTGGCGAGCGACGGCCAGAACATCGAGCCGGTTACCGTGGATGAGTTCCGCATCGGCGTAGCGGAAACTTACGACGTCGTGGTTGAGCCGGTGGACGACCGCGCCTATACCCTCTTCGCCCAGACCATCGACCGCAGCGGTTTTGCCCGCGGCACCCTGACACCGCACCCGGAGCTGCGCGCCGAAGTCCCTGCGATGGATTACGCCCCGGTCCTCACTCACCGCGATATGGGCATGGATCATTCCGGCCACAATATGGGCGGTATGAGCGGCATGGACCACAGCGACCACGACATGGGCAACATGGGTGGCATGGACCACAGCGACCACGACATGGGCAACATGGGTGGCATGGACCACAGCGGCCACGACATGGGCAGCATGGGTGGCATGGATCACAGCGGCCACGACATGGGCAGCATGGGTGGCATGGACCACAGCGGCCACGACATGGGTAGCATGGGTGGCATGGACCACAGCGGCCACGATATGAGCAGCATGAGCGGCATGGATCACTCCCAGCACGCCGGCATGCAATCCGGTAACGCCGGGCAGTACAGCCTGCACGGTGGACGCCCCGAACTCGGCGGCATGCAGGGCGTCTGGTTTACCGATGGCCTGGTCCGCGCCGGACACGGTAGCAACAGCCCCATCGTGCACCTGCCCAGCGAATACCGCTACGGCGTGGATATGCGCTCAGAGATGCCCGGCAACGGACTGAATGATCCCGGTATCGGCCTGCGCGATCACGACACCCGTTACGGTCGCCGGGTACTTACCTATGCGGATATCCGCAACCTTACCCCCACTATCGACAGGCGCGAGCCCACCCGTGAACTGCAACTGCATCTCACCGGCAATATGCACCGCTACATGTGGTCGATGGACGGAATCAAGTTCAACGATGCCGAGCCCCTGATGCTGAAATACGGCGAGCGTATCCGCATCACCCTGGTGAACGACACCATGATGACGCACCCCATTCACCTGCACGGCATGTGGAGTGAACTGGAAACCGGCGACAGCGAGTACATCCCGCGCAAGCACACGATCATTGTGCAACCGGGCTCCAAGATCAGCTATCTGGTGACCGCCGATGCCTACGGCCGCTGGGCTTACCACTGCCACCTGCTGTACCACATGCCCGGCATGTTCCGCGAAGTAAGAGTGGTGTGAGGACGATGCAAATGAACAGAAAAACCCTACTGGCATTAACCCTGGCGGCGCCGCTGGCGCACGCCGCGGAAGAATCGCACACGCAGCACACCCACTCGATGCAGGACGATGAACACGCGGCCCATCAGCACATGGGGCACGGCTATCCGGCACCGCAAGAGGCCAGCGCACCTGCTGCACCGAACCTCCGCCACGCCCCCAACGAACCCGATCATGTGATGGACCATGAAGTGCTGCTGACCAAGGTCACCATCGACCAGCTGGAGGCGCGCGAGAACGATGGCGGCGCACTGGAAGGCAGCGTGTGGTTCGGCGGTGACAAACACAAGGCGTGGTTCAAAACGGAAGTAGAGCGGGCAGAAGGCGAAACGGAAAAGGCCGAATTGCAGGCACTGTACAGCCGCGCCATTGCCCCCTACTGGGATCTGCAGATGGGCGTGCGCCACGACTTCGAACTGGAAAGCGACAGCCGCAACTGGGGTGTCCTTGCCCTGAACGGGCTCGCGCCCTACTTCTTCGAAGTGGACACCTCGCTGTTTGTCGGCGAAGACGGGGACACCGCCCTGCGGCTGGAGGCGGAATACGAGCTGCTGTTCACCCAGCAGTGGATTCTGAGCCCGGAAATTGAAGTGAATTTCTTCGGCCAGAACACGCCTGAAACCCACACCGGTTCCGGTCTTTCCGACGTCGAAGCCGGCCTGCGCTTGCGCTACGAATTCACTCCGCAGTTTGCACCTTATATTGGTGTCAATTACGAGAAGAAATTCGGCAACACCGCGGACTTCGCCCGTGACGACGGCGAGGCCACCAGTGAAACGACCTGGGTAATCGGGCTGCACGCCTGGTTCTGAACCACCGCACGAGCCCGCCGCAAGGCGGGCTCACGTGCCGGCATTAACGCCGGGATAAGCGGGCAAAACCCGCGGTAGCCAATGCAGGCGTATCGGAGGCCAAAAAGTCCCGGGCTCGCGCTACCTCTTTTATCTCCGCATCCAGAAAGGCCAGACTGACCGCATTGGCCATCCTCAGCGCATCGGTCTGCGGCTCCGCGTCCAGCTCCAGGCGACAAATCAAATTGCCAAAGTAATGGTCGGCACCCTCGGTCACCAGCAGGCTATTCAGTCCCTCCACACCGCGCTCGTAACTCATCGCATGCAAGCGCCAGTCGCGGAAAAAACGCGGCTCGACGTCCCAGGTGCCGGTAGTCACCAGCTGGGGAACCGTCATGTTCTGCCAGCTCTGTTCGTCCACCATCTCGAACATCGGCCCGGGCGGGCTGAAGGCCACAACCGCCTGAAAGCGCCCGTCCCGCTCCTGCAAACGCCGGTCACCCCCAGGTACAGCGGCGTCAGCGCCGCCCAGCATTTGCGCGGTAAATGCGCCGAAACTGTGGCCAGCGGCGACAACTCGATTGCGGTCAATGCGTCGATCCAGTTCCGCGGCCTGGTCTGCGATGGCATTCAGGTTATCGAGGATATTGATCAGGTCGCGGGGGCGTTGCTGCATTACGCCATCCTTGCCGAATCGTGTCATCGCCAGAATGCTGTTCAACAAGCCCCCCGCGTCCCGGTGATCCGGTGCCAACACCACATAACCGTGGCTCACCCAGTGACGCAGGATGCGATCGTAGGCCCGTCGATTGGAAAAATTGCCGTGGGAAAACAGGACCAGCGGATAGACACCCTCCGTATCGGGGTAAAACGCCGTCAACGTCAGCGGCCCATCACGGGTCGTGAGGTGGATTGCGGGTATGACTTTGATGGGATTGGGACCGGGATCGAGCCCATAAATTGCCGACAGTTGCGTGTCTGCCGGCAACGGCTTCGCCTCCGCCAACACTACTGGAGCGGGTTTGAATACCAGGGAGTAAAGGCCCCATCCGCCGGCGAGCAGGGCAACGACAACCAGTACGAGCCGCTTGAGGAATTTCATTCGCCGGCCTCCTCATTAACAAATGCGAGTAAATCCTCCATTGCGCTATCCACACCCTCGACCGGCAACAGGTGCCCGGCACCCGGGTAGACTCGCAGCGCCACCGGGCTGCCGCCGTGCGCAATCAGCGCCCTGAAACGCTCGGCCTGGGCTACCGGTAACTGGGGATTTTTTTCTCCCCACATGACCAGTGTCGGCACCTGGATCCGGGGCAATACGGTGAGGGTTTCAGGAGACTTAAAGTCCTGCATGCGCCCGATAATTCCGCGTCGAATATCGCGGTTACGGAAGTTGTGGATAAATTCGGATTTGAATGTGTCACTGGCCCGGTTATCCGCTGTCAGCCAATCCACAAATTGGTTCAGGGACCAGTCCGGCAAGTATCGCAGTACCCAGTAGGCGCCGTCCGGCAGTCCACCACTGTCCGCTTTATCGTGCCCTTCCAGCCCCCCGGAATTAACCAGCACCAGTTTCTCAACGCGCTCGGGATGCTCGGCAGCAAAATTGAACAGGGTTGCGCCCCCCATGGAGGCACCGACGAGAATGGCGCGGTCAATGCCTTGCCGATCCATGAAGTCCCGCAATGTATTCATGGTGCTCTGCAAGGAATAGTCACCACTTTCCGCCAGTGACGACAGGCCGTGGCCGGGCACATCGAAGCGGTAAACCGGGCGGCTGCGGGCCAGCTCTGGGGCCCATGCATCCCACATGCCCATATGAAAAAACATGGCGTGCAGCAGTATCACGGGGGTTGTGTCGTCGTGGTTCAGACCATCGGCGCGGTAGGCAATCTCGGCGTGCCCTGTTTTCAAGAAAGAGACGTCTCGAGTAGCCTCGCTATTGCGCAGTGGCTGGTCCCGGTAGGCAAAACCGCCGTAAATAATAAACAACAGTAACAATACCAGCAGCGTCCCCAGAAAACGCAGCGACCACCTCCAGATCAATGCCAACATAACTATCCTGCCCAGTGATTTTTAGCCCACGCCAACCGATAAAGATGTCGCGTTTCGGCAGCGGGTCACAGGGCCGGATAATCCTAAAAATGGCATTTATCAATTTTCAGCCGAAAAACCGGCAACCGCGGGTAGCTCCCGCGCAAGCAAACGATCAATACCCAACCGGGCTCCAGCATCCGTTACCTGGCCACCGCCGGTGTCGGGTTTAACGAAGTGCGCCCTCTTCTGCAGACTGCGCAGCGGCTTCAACGAGGGCCGCCTCCTCCATATCCTGCCACCAGTATTCGGCAAGTTGCGGGTGTTTAATGGCCACCGCGGCACCGATAACCGGAGTGATCAATCGTACATTGCGCTCCCACGCTGCCGCCGCGGCTCGCTCCAGGGGCTCAAACCAGTCGTGCAACGCCAGGTCAAACGTGCTGTTGTGAATCGGCACCATGGCGCGCCCCTGCAGGTCGATATGCGCCTGCACACTCTGCTCGGGCAACATATGAATTTTGCTCCAGAGTGCGTTGTAGGCACCGGTTTCAATCAGGGTCAGATCAAAGGGCCCCAGGCGCTTGCCGATTTCACGAAAGCCATCGAAATATCCCGAGTCGCCACTGAAGAAAATCTTCCCTTCGCGCCCCTCGATGGCCCAGCCCGCCCACAGGGTTTCGTCTCGATCCCCCAGCCCCCGGCCGGAAAAATGCTGGGCTGGGGTGGCGGTAAATTTCAGGGAGCCGACGGCGTGCGACTGCCACCAGTCGAGCTCTACGATTTTGTCATCGGCAATACCCCAGCGACGCAGGTGTTCCCCCACTTTCAGAGGTACCAGAAACCGCTCCACTTTTTCATCCAGCGCCAGGATGCTGCCCTTGTCCAGGTGGTCGTAGTGATCGTGACTGATGACCACCGCCGCGATGCGCGGCAGTGACGTCAACTCGAACGGCAATGGATGGAAACGCTTCGGTCCCATCCACTGAACCGGCGAGGCGCGCTCGCTGAATACGGGATCGGTCAGCACCGTCTCTCCATCGAGCCGGATCAGCACGCTGGAATGTCCCAATCGATACACCTTCGCTGCACTCACAGGTTCCGCCAGCTCTGCGGCCGGGATCTCACGCATGGGTATTGGCGCACTCGGTTTCGGCGCCGCCCGCTCGGCGCGAAAATACATTTTGGCGATCTCCCACATATTGCTCGCGCCGGCACTTCCTTCCATGCCGCTGTTGTAGAACTTCGGCTGTTCCACGGAACAGCCATTTAAAAGACCGATAGCCATCAGTAAAACCCCTGCAATTGCCAACCCGCGTATTTTCATAACCAAGCCAAAAGTAAACTATACAGTGTAGTGTAATAGTGAATCTCCAAAAGTAAACTACCTAGTGTAAAATTCCCAGGTTCCCGTTGAGTGTAAGGTAGAGACCCGTGAGTCAGATGTCTGAAAAGAAGCCAACAAGAAGTGAGCTGAAGCGCCAGGCCATTTTACTGGCCGCCAAGTCAGCGTTTCAGGAGCGGGGCGTACACAACACCAGCATGGACGAACTGGCCGCCCTGGCGGAGGTCTCCAAGCGCACCGTGTACAACCATTTCGCCAGCAAGGAAGCGCTGATCATGGCATTGATGAGCGAACTCTGGCAGCAGGCGACACAGTGTGCCGGTGGCACCTATGAAGCGGGCACCGATCTGCAGTCGCAGCTCAGTAACCTGATCGAGTCGGAAATCGAGGTCATCTGCAGCCGCGAATATATCGAGCTGAACCGGGTGGCTTTCGACCATTTTTTTCATCAGCCGGAAGCATTGCGCGAGCAGATGGAAAAGTTCTCAGCTTACGAAACCGCCATCACTCGCTGGCTTAAGGCGGCCTTGGCCGACGGGCGACTGCAACAGCTGGATATCGAAATCGGCAGCAAACAGATTCACAACCTGATCAAGGGCAGCTGTTTCTGGCCACAGTTAATGCAGGTCAATCCCCTGCTCAACCAACAGGAACGCCATGCGCTTGCGGAGCGCACGGCGGCCCTGTTCCTCAGCCACTATCGCGCGTGACTGAAACTGCCCGAGCACAGAATCCTTATCCAACGATCAGGGTGCCGCGATACATCTGCATTTGGCAGTGGAAGGGATACTCACCGGCATCCGCCGCGGGAATGGTGACTTCGGTAATCTGATCCACCCCCAGTTGTGCGCTCACCTCCAGATCGGGAAACAGTACCCACTCGGCACAGGGAGAAGCATCTTCCCGGCGAAAGTGCAGCACGGTTTCCTCGCCTGCAGAAACGCGAATTCGGTCGGGCTCGTAGACACCATCCTTGACCTGTATCTCCAGCTTTTCGTCGACACTGACAGACTGCTGTTTGTTTCCTTTTGCTGCCAGCCAGAACCACCAAACTGTCAGCGCAATGGCCGCCAGCCCCGACAGGTTAATCAATAAAGAGGTCATTATTTTTTACCTCCATTGTCAGCGGAGGAATTGTGGGAAGGATTGAAGAAGCGCAGACGGTTGGCATTGCTCACCACAGTAACCGACGAGAACGCCATAGCGGCACCGGCAATCACCGGGCTCAGTAACATACCGGTAATCGGGTAGAACACACCGGCGGCAATGGGAATGCCGAGGGTGTTGTAAATAAAAGCGCCGAACAGGTTCTGCTTGATGTTGCGCAGCGTTGCGCGGGATAACTCCACGGCATCGGCAACACCGTGCAGAGAGGAGCGCATCAGGGTGACATCCGCAGACTCGATGGCAACATCGGTTCCTGCACCGATCGCAAAGCCCACATCCGCACGCGCCAGTGCCGGCGCATCGTTGATGCCATCTCCGGCCATACCCACCTTGGCACCACCCTTTTGCAAATCGGCAACGATCTTTTCCTTGTCTTCCGGCAACAGATCCGCGTGCACGTGATCAATCCCCAGCTGCCGGGCGACCGCCTCTGCTGTCGCCTTGTTGTCACCGGTCAACATCTCGATGCGCAGGCCAAGCTTCTTCAGTCGCTGGACCGCTGCCTGGGCATCTTTGCGAATAGGATCCGCGACCGCGATAACCCCCGCCACGGCGCCATCGACCGCCGCGTACATGGCGGTGCGACCCTGCTCGGCCAGCGATTCGGCCTGTTTGTGCCAGCGTCCGCTATCGATTCCTTCGCGCTGCATCAATTTGCGGTTGCCAAGGAGAACTTTCTTTCCATCCACATCACCGGATACACCGTGAGCCGTGATGGCTTCAAACCCGGTTACCTCACTGAGCGATAAATTTTTCTCCTTCGCCGCACTGACAATGGCTTCCGCCAGGGGATGCTCAGATCGACTTTCCAGGCTCGCAAGTTGTTGAAGTAAGGTATCGGTATCGCTGTCGCTTTCAATATCGGTCAGTTTGGGCGCGCCCTCGGTCAGTGTTCCGGTTTTATCCACCACCAGGGTATCCAGCCCCGTGGCCTGCTGCAGGGCCTTGCCGTTGCGCACCAGCACGCCATTTTCCGCGCCCTTGCCCACACCGACCATTACCGACATCGGTGTGGCCAACCCGAGCGCGCAGGGGCAGGCGATGATCAATACGGAAGTCAGTACCACCAGCATGTGCGCAACCTTTGGATCCGGGCCAAGGTTGTACCAGACCAGTGCGGCAACCACCGCAATGATCATGACACTGGGTACAAAGATGGCGGAGATGGTATCGGCCAGTCGCGCGATGGGCACGCGCGAGCTCTGGGCGTTTTTCACCATCTGGATGATCTGCGAAAGGCGGGTATCCGCCCCCACTTTTTCCGCTTTAAACAGCAGACTGCCATTTTTATTCAGGGTGCCGGCGGTAAGTGCATCGCCGCTCGCTTTCTTGACCGGCAAGGGTTCACCGGTGAGCATGGATTCATCCACCAGGCTTTCCCCCTCGACAACGCTGCCGTCCACCGGAATCTTCTCTCCCGGACGCACCCGTAATGTGTCTCCCACCTGAACCTGCTCGATGGGAATGTCGACCTCATCCCCATCGCGGACCACCCGCGCGTTGGCATCCTGCAATTGCAGCAGTTTCTCCACAGCCGCGCTTGTGCGGCCGCGAGCGCGTACTTCCAGCGCCTGGCCCAGGTTGATCAGGCCGATGATCATGGCACTGGCTTCGAAATACACATGCCGTGCAGATTCCGGTAAAAGCTGAGGTACCAGCACCACCAGCATGGAAAACAGCCACGCGGTACCGGTGCCCAGGGCAACCAGCGTGTCCATGGTGGCGCTGTGGTGCCGGAATGCTCGCCAGGCCCCGGTAAAGAAATGCCCGCCACAGAAAATCAGCACCGCCAGGGTCAGCAAACCAACACTGCCCCAGGCCATCTGCTGGAAGGTGTTGTGCACACCCATTTCACCGGTCAGCAGTCCCCAGGCCATCAGCGGTATGCCCAGCCCCAGCGCAATACCCGCGCGCCACAGCAGTTGCCGGTAATGGTTCTGCTCATCCTCGCGCTGTTGCTCGCGCAATTCGCGCGCACTTGCCCGCACCTCTTCCGCCCCGTAACCGGCGGATTCCACTGCAGCGATGCAATCCTGAGCCGCCGCGCTGCCCTGGACCACCAGGGTTTTATCCCCCAGATTCACGCGCGCGTCATCCACCCCGGGCACATCGCCCAGGGCAGACTCGATTTTTTTCACACAGCCCGCACAACTCACGCCCTTGAGGCGGAAGGTTTGCGGGGAGGCCGGTGACTTGTCACTCATGTTGTTCTCCATCAACGGGATACGTGACGCGATACTAAAAGGTTCCAGTGAGGGCAAGGCAAATAAACTGTACGCGTGTTTTATCGCTGGTGTGCGGTCACACACAGCATAGTGGATAGGCCCGGTTTACAGCGGGGGATTGGCCGAGGCTATAGCCCCAATAAGAAAGCATTTACTTTTCTTATTGGGAGGTCATGCTACTTTAATAAAAAAACACATTGCTTATCTTAATTCCTATGCCAATTTCCAATGCAAAAACGACACTGCTGGCAGTGATGTTGGTGACCCTGGTTGGCACCGGCGGCATTGCACTTCCTTACCCAGTGCTCGCGCCGCTGTTTCTTGACGGCCCGGCGAATGACCTTACCCACTTTATGAATATGCCGCCCAAGCTGTTGCTGGGCATAGTACTTGCTCTATTTCCCCTTGGTTTACTAATTGGCAGCAGTATCGTTGGCGCCGTGTCCGATCAGCTGGGTCGGCGGCGCACGCTGGTCTTCACCCTGTTACTGGCGGCCGCGGGATACGCGCTGTCGGCGCTCGCGCTGAGCGCCCAGAATTTCCTGCTGTTCGCCGCGGCGCGCTTTTTGACCGGGCTTTGCGAGGGCAATATCGCCATCGCCCGGGCAATGGCGGCAGATCTACATCCGACCATCGACCGCACCCGCGCGCTGTCACTGGCCATGGCCTGTTCCTATGCCGGTTGGTTGCTGGGACCTCTCAGCGGTGGATACCTCGGCGTGCACGGCCCCGAAACCGTGTTCTGGGGCGGTGCTGTGGCGGTGATCGCGTGCGCGGCACTGGCGCAAATACTGATGCCCGCAGATACTCAGCGTAAATCCAAAGGCCTTGCGCTGATGACGCTGGTGCGCTCGCAGAATTCGCTGGCGCTCTGGCGTGAACCCGCAATCCGTGCCATGGCGCTGTTCAACCTGTTGTTCTGTCTCGGCGTCAATGCGTTCTATGAGTTTTATCCCTTTTGGCTGGTGGAAAAATTCGGCTACCAATCCCACCAGATCGCATGGAATACCGTTATCGTCACAGGTGTAATGATTGCAACCAGTGCACTGGCGATTCCTACTCTGAAAACACGTTTCGGCGCGGAGCTTGTGGTTTTCAAAGGCGCCGTAGGCCTGGGGGTCTTGTTGCTGTTACTACCTTGGGCAAATGCCCAGGGCGCATTCGCCCTGTTTGCCCTGATTGGCGTCGGGATATCCACGGTGAATGGTGTGTTTCCGGCCATCATGTCCGAACGTTTCGAACAGTATGGCCAGGGGCGGGTGATGGGACTGCTGACGGCCAACTTCTGCCTTACCAGCACTGCTATTGCGTTGATGGGTAGCGGCCTGGCATTGCTGGGAAGCCAGTGGACGCTGGTGCTCGGCGGCCTGCTGTGCCTCGCGAGCGCGGCCTGGTTTGCAATACTACACCGCGCATCCGATGATTGGCCCGCAAAGGCAGATGCACAATGACCATGTCCCAATCGCGAACCACACAACCAAACGACAGCGGCAATTCCCGCGAGCAAATCCTCTACTTACTGAAGACCCGCGGCGCGCAATCCGCGCGGTTTATCGCCGATAGTCTGGGAATCACCACTGTGGGTGCTCGCCAGCACCTGAACCAGCTCGCAGATGAGGGATTGCTGAGCCGCTGCGACCGCGCGGAAAAGGTAGGGCGACCGGCCAGCTACTGGGAGCTGACGGATAAAGCGCAGCAGCGCTTTCCGGATCGCCACGGCGACCTTGCCGTGAAGCTGATCGACAGTGTGCGGGAAGTCTTCGGTGAACGGGGCCTAGATACGCTGATTGGCCAGCGTGAAAAGGAGTCACTGACAGAGTACCTGCGCGCGCTGGCAAACTGTCAGACCCTGGGAGCAAAGGTCAAAAAACTCGCGGAATTGCGGGACAGGGAAGGCTATATGGCTCAGGCAATACGGGAAAAGCGCGGTATATGGTTGCTGGTGGAAAACCACTGCCCGATTTGTGCCGCAGCACGCCAGTGCCGCGGTTTCTGCCGATCGGAGCTGGAGATATTCCGCCGATGTCTGCCGGAAGCTCATGTAGAGCGCTGCGAGTACCTGCTGGACGGCGCGCGCCGCTGCGCCTACAGAGTTTCCGTACGGCCGCAATAGCTTCAGCCTGAGTGGCTGCGAGACTCAAGAGTCTTTACCTGAACCACAGGTCAGCGGCCAAATCCACTCCCGATGCCCGTGCCCCGGGTGGTATCATCGCCGCATGAAACACCCCCTACTTCCGGAACGCCCCCTCGTCATATCCCCTACTCTGGCCGCAACTCTGGGCCTGGAGGAGTCGGTATTGCTCAGTGCGCTGGGTGACCTGATACCGTTTTTACCGGTGGAGTCACATCCAGGAAGGGACTGGTATACCGCCGATAGCGACCAGCTGCAGCAACTGCTGCCTTTCTGGGAGCCGGCTGATATTCAGCGGGTGTCCACCAGCCTGCGCAACCAGGGCGCGCTTCTGTTAGGTGCAGCACCTTACGGCAGCAGTGCCATGCTCAAGTTTGCACTGCCAACCGTGCAGTCACATGGTCGTGCTCCCGCCCCACAAGCGCCGACACCGACGCCGCGGGCAGCAAACACCATCTCCCCCAGCTGGCAGCCCGATGCTGAGACCATGGCGCGTATTGCCCAGCTGGGTGTACCGGAACACTTTGTGCGCGAGCAACTACCCGAGTTCGTCACTTACTGGCGCGACCGCGGTGAGAGCCGACATTCATTCGGTTCCCTGTTTCTCAAGCTGGTTAAAAGCAAGTGGGAGTCTTTCCGCGCAACTCAGGGACGCAAGCTACCGCTTCCTTCCCAGTGGCGACCCGGTGAAGGCACTCTCGGCAAGCTCGCTGACGAGGGAGTTCCGAGTACTTTCGTCCGCCGCTGTATGCAGCGTTTTGTGGAGTACCACCGCAGTAGTGGCAAGCAGTCCGTTTCCTGGGACCTGGAGTTCAATGACTGGGTAATGGAAGACTGGGAGAAGCAGGAAACCCCCTTCATTGAGAAGCGCAAACCTGAGCCTATAACCCGGGACTGGCAACCCAGCGAGCACACCTGGGAGCAATTGCGCCGGCTGGCCATCAACCCCAATTTTGCCGCAGAATTACTCCCCGAGTTTATCTATAAATGGCTTGAGCGCGGTGGCCACAGTGCCCGCTGGGGTGAGCTGTTTATCGAATACGCGCGGGAAGAATGGGCCTATTACTGCCAAGGGATCGAGAAAAACCCGGTGGCCAAGCCCATGTCCCGCAACTGGCAGCCCTCGAGTGACTGCCTCGGGCACCTGCTAAATCAATGTGAAATCGACCGCGAATTTGCCCTCGGCCTGGTACCCGAGTTCCGTCTTTACTGGCAGGAACAGGGAGGTGCACGCAAGAGCTGGGACGCTGTTTTCGTTCGCCACGCGCGCTACCAATGGGCGGAGCGCAACAAGTTCGCAATAGGACAACATCATGGCAAGCCACAAGATTCCGGGCACCCAGTTAACCAGCGCACAAGAGACACATCAGTCTGGGACATCGTCACAGACACAAACTGGTAATCCACAACTGGAAGCGCGCAAGCGGGCTCTCAATGAGGTGTTCGGACTGCTGAAACTGAGTTATCACAACCAGTTCAACTCTGCATTTCAGGACGTACAAACACTGAATCACGCGAAGCGACTTTGGCTTGAGTCTCTCTCTGGCTTTACCCCGGAGCAGATACTGGCAGGTGCCAAGCGCGCTATCAAACAGTGTGAGTACCTACCTACCGTACATCGTATGCTGCAGCTGTGTGCTGAGGGTGAAGGCGGTTTGCCGGAGGTGCGCGCCGCGTATCGTGAGGCCTGCAACGCCCCCAGTCCCAAAGCCAACCAAAAGTGGAGTCACCCGGCGGTTTACCACGCCGGTCGCGCTGCGGACTGGTTCTTCCTCGCTAACAATCCCGAATCGTCGGCATTTCCGGTATTCGCTGCCCACTATAAAAAGATTTGTGAACGATTGATGGCGGGAGAGCAGTTGCCTGCACCGGAGCAGGTACAGCTGGAGCACAATCAGGGCAAACCGCTCTCCAAATCCGAAAATGCCAAAAAGTTGGCAGAATTGCGTGCACAACTGAAAATATGATTTGATGTTAGGGCCAGATAATAATGCTGGCCCTGTAAGTTTCCGCACAGGAGTTCCGCGGAAGATTCAAGTCACTCCCTTCGCACAGCAGGTATCGCCATGGCCCGGCTCCCTCTTCTGCTTGTGGTACCCCTTCTCACTTTTGCAGCCACCGCTGTAAAAGCGGACTTTTACTCCCACCGCTACGGCGGCCTCAGTATCCAGAACAGCGAGTTTTCTGGCCTTTGCAGTGACGCCAGCCGCTTTGTAAGCGGCTTGAATCGCGACGAGCAAAGCGCAGTGGTCGATGGCTGCGCGGATAATGGAGCAGGACTGAAGCTCTATGGAGGCTGGCAGTGGACACCGTATATGGCCGTAGAGGCGGACTTTAGGCAGACATCGACGTCGGAACTCACGTTTAACGTCAGAAGCCCTGAACTGCCCCAGCTCAATATCAAAGAGCGTATCCAGACCCGCATGGGTAATGCCTACCTGGTTGGGCATTGGCCATTAAACAGATCGGGGCTCAGTGTATTCGGAAAACTGGGTGGAGGCTTTTGGCTGAGCCAGGTTGATGTTCGTCAACGGGGACAGGCAATCGCCATGGTTCGCTTTATCGATGGCAGCGTGGGACCAATGGCGTTCCCTGTAGACGCTAGCTTCTCGGAAAACGGCAGTGGCTTTCACTGGGGATACGGCGCCGGAGTCAGCTACCGCTTCCGAGACCGCTGGACGGTAAGAGCCGAGTGGGAGCTATTTCCAGAAATTGGCAGCAATGACCTACGTGGCGAGTACGAAGTGGAATCTGCCTCCCTGGGCTGGACCATGCACTTTTAGCCAGCACACCTTCGCTCGTTGCCACGCCTGTGGATTTCCCTCAGGCTCAGGCTGGCACCGAGCCTTTTACCCACCAGGTCAAGTTAAATTAGCGTTTGATTTCATATATTTTTTTCCACTTACCCACAGCCCTGATTACTAACAGAATCTTGGGATAGTCTTGTGCATAACTTGCGTATAGGCGCCGCAAGCCCCGCACTGTAAGGGCTCCGGAAGTCCGCACAAAAAAGCATCGCCCCACAGTTCCTTTGGAAAACCAGGTTTTATTACACTGCGACAACAGAGTTACCTTTCCTCTAGTGCATAGTTAGCCACAGTCCTGCGTTTCCTGTGAATTATTCAGCCTGATCCTTGTGTTTGGCACGTTAAATGACTCAGTTATTCACAGAAATCATGGATAGAGTTGTGAATAAGTTTGGGATAGGCGGTTTGAGTGGCGTGGTTGCTGGGTTTCAGTAACCGTTTAAAAATGCGTCGGTAATCTGGTGGTCATTTATTGGTAGTAAATGGCGATAAAAAAGCCCTGAGCGTGTTAGCGGTCAGGGCTTTTTTTGTTTGATCGTGGTGCTGTGCTGGCGGCGGGGTCGATGACCTACAGTGGGTGTCGAGCTGCGCTCGACATCGCTGCGCGACGCCTTCGGCGCCCCAAGCTTTGCACCTGCGGTGCATGGCTCCGGGGTCGCGCACGACTCACATGGCAGCGCTTTGCGCTGCGAGGTAGTGGGAGAAGTTCATCGTATCCTAAATAAAAAAGGGCCACCCGTTTGGGTGGCCCTTTCTTTTATTTAGAAGCCTGACGATGACCTACTCTCACATGGGGAATCCCCACACTACCATCGGCGATGTTGCGTTTCACTTCTGAGTTCGGCAAGGGATCAGGTGGTTCCACAACTCTATTGTCGTCAGGCAAACTGGCTTGGGTTGGCTTGGTCTTATGGGCTCGTTGCCCTGCGCTGCCTGTTATCGCTGTTTGCCTCGGTCATTTTGGTGACCGGCGATAACCCCAAATAAGTCGGTAAAACACTCTGTAGTAATACACCGCAAGTCGATCAATCGAACGTTGCGTCTCTCGGCTCACAATCCGCTGATCGTTAGATCAGTCAATCGTTAGTAACCATCTCTGTTGTATGGTCAAGCCGCACGGGCAATTAGTACTGGTTAGCTCAACGCCTCACAACGCTTCCACACCCAGCCTATCAACGTGGTAGTCTTCCACGGCCCTTTAGGACTCTCAAGGAGTCAGGGAAATCTCATCTTGAAGGAGGCTTCCCGCTTAGATGCTTTCAGCGGTTATCCCGTCCGAACATAGCTACCGGGCAATGCCACTGGCGTGACAACCCGAACACCAGAGGTTCGTTCACTCCGGTCCTCTCGTACTAGGAGCAACTCTTCTCAAATTTCCAACGCCCACGGCAGATAGGGACCGAACTGTCTCACGACGTTCTAAACCCAGCTCGCGTACCACTTTAAATGGCGAACAGCCATACCCTTGGGACCGGCTTCAGCCCCAGGATGTGATGAGCCGACATCGAGGTGCCAAACACCGCCGTCGATGTGAACTCTTGGGCGGTATCAGCCTGTTATCCCCGGAGTACCTTTTATCCGTTGAGCGATGGCCCTTCCATACAGAACCACCGGATCACTATGACCTACTTTCGTACCTGCTCGTCATGTCTGACTCGCAGTCAAGCGCACTTATACCATTATGCTCATTGCATGATTTCCGACCATGCTGAGTGCACCTTCGTACTCCTCCGTTACTCTTTGGGAGGAGACCGCCCCAGTCAAACTACCCACCATACACTGTCCTCGATCCGGATAACGGACCAGAGTTAGAACCTCAAACATACCAGGGTGGTATTTCAAGGATGGCTCCACAATGACTGGCGTCACTGCTTCAAAGCCTCCCACCTATCCTACACAAGTAGGCTCAAAGTTCAGTGCAAAGCTGTAGTAAAGGTTCACGGGGTCTTTCCGTCTAGCCGCGGGTACACTGCATCTTAACAGCGATTTCAATTTCACTGAGTCTCTGGTGGAGACAGCTTGGCCATCGTTACGCCATTCGTGCAGGTCGGAACTTACCCGACAAGGAATTTCGCTACCTTAGGACCGTTATAGTTACGGCCGCCGTTTACCGGGGCTTCGATCAAGAGCTTCGCTTACGCTAACCCCATCAATTAACCTTCCGGCACCGGGCAGGCGTCACACCCTATACGTCCACTTACGTGTTTGCAGAGTGCTATGTTTTTAATAAACAGTCGCAGCCAACTGGTCACTTCGACCGCCAACAGCTTACGGAGCAAGTCCGATCACCGTCAGCGGCGTACCTTCTCCCGAAGTTACGGTACCATTTTGCCTAGTTCCTTCACCAGAGTTCTCTCAAGCGCCTTGGTATTCTCTACCTGACCACCTGTGTCGGTTTAGAGTACGGTTCACAATTGCCTGAAGCTTAGAAGTTTTTCCTGGAAGCAGGGCATCAACCACTTCGTCTTACAAGTAAGACTCGTCATCAGCTCTCAGCCTTAGGGACCCGGATTTGCCTAAGTCCCCAGCCTACTACCTTAAACATGGACAACCAATCGCCATGCTGGCCTAGCCTTCTCCGTCACTCCATCGCAGCAATTGCAAGTACAGGAATATTAACCCGTTTCCCATCGACTACGGCTTTCGCCCTCGCCTTAGGGGCCGACTAACCCTGTCCCGATTAGCGTTGGACAGGAACCCTTGGTCTTCCGGCGGGGAGGTTTTTCACCCCCCTTGTCGTTACTCATGTCAGCATTCGCACTTGTGATACCTCCAGCAGACCTCACAGTCCACCTTCAGCGGCTTACACAACGCTCCTCTACCATGCTCATAAGAGCATCCGCAGCTTCGGTTATCAGTTTGAGCCCCGGTATATCTTCCGCGCGGGCCGACTCGACTAGTGAGCTATTACGCTTTCTTTAAAGGATGGCTGCTTCTAAGCCAACCTCCTAGCTGTCTGGGCCTTCCCACATCGTTTCCCACTTAACTGATATTTGGGACCTTAGCTGGCGGTCTGGGTTGTTTCCCTTTTCACGACGGACGTTAGCACCCGCCGTGTGTCTCCCGCGATTGCACTCCTCGGTATTCGGAGTTTGCATGGGGTTGGTAAGTCGGGATGACCCCCTAGCCCAAACAGTGCTCTACCCCCGAGGGTGAGACGCGAGGCGCTACCTAAATAGCTTTCGAGGAGAACCAGCTATCTCCCGGCTTGATTAGCCTTTCACTCCGATCCACAGGTCATCTCCTAATTTTTCAACATTAGTGAGTTCGGTCCTCCAGTTGATGTTACTCAACCTTCAACCTGCCCATGGATAGATCGCCGGGTTTCGGGTCTATTGCCTGCAACTAAACGCCCTATTAAGACTCGATTTCTCTACGGCTCCCCTATGCGGTTAACCTTGCTACAGACAATAAGTCGCTGACCCATTATACAAAAGGTACGCAGTCACCCCGAAGGGCTCCTACTGCTTGTACGTATACGGTTTCAGGTTCTATTTCACTCCCCTCTCCGGGGTTCTTTTCGCCTTTCCCTCACGGTACTGGTTCACTATCGGTCAGCTGGGAGTATTTAGCCTTGGAGGATGGTCCCCCCATGTTCAGTCAAGATAACACGTGTCCCGACCTACTCGATTTCACTCAATGTGCCTTTTCGTGTACGGGGCTATCACCCTGTATCGCGGAACTTTCCAGATCCTTCCACTAAGACATAAAGAGCTTAAGGGCTAATCCCCTTTCGCTCGCCGCTACTCAGGGAATCTCGGTTGATTTCTTTTCCTCCGGGTACTTAGATGTTTCAGTTCCCCGGGTTCGCCTCGCATAGCTATGTATTCACTATGCGATACCTGTAAACAGGTGGGTTTCCCCATTCGGACATTCCAGGATCAAAGCTTGTGTGCCAGCTCCCCTAGACTTTTCGCAGGCTCCTACGTCCTTCATCGCCTCCAGCTGCCAAGGCATCCACCGTATACGCTTAGTCGCTTGACCATACAACACAAACGACTACTAACGACTGGACGCGCATTGACTAACGCTTACGTCATGTTTCCACAACAATAAGCGAGTACAACTGCACGTTGTATGTATTTGAATGCGACCAAGCATTCAAACACCGGATTGTGTGCTTGAGAGACACACATTTCTATTGATGTTGAGTATCGTTAAATACTCAACCTCGCCTTGCAGTGTATTACTACAAAATGTTTCACCTTGTTAAAGAGCATCTGATGTAAAAATCAGAAAGCTAATCTCTTAAAGAATAAACTCTTCAAGAAACCAGGTTTCTGATCTCTGATGTTTGAATATCGTCAGGAAGATGGTGGAGCTATGCGGGATCGAACCGCAGACCTCTTGGATGCAAACCAAGCGCTCTCCCAGCTGAGCTATAGCCCCATCGTGATAAGCATTCTTTAATAGAATGTAATTTTCGCGAATTGGTATTTTCAAAGCTCGCCGCATAGCCTGCTATGCAAG
>NZ_CP047569.1:4677500-4682287 GCF_009903625.1 Microbulbifer sp. ALW1
GCCTGACAACCCAGAGCCCCATTCCACAGCCAGAACAGCGAAACAAAAAAGGCTCCCGAAGGAGCCTTTTTTTGCGTAAAAGCCGACCGTCTTAGGCGTCGGTCTTTTCTTCCGCGCTTGCCTGCTGTTGAGCCTGCTGCAGAGCAGCGGCGAACAGGGCATCGAAATTGATCGGCGGCAGCATCAGGGCAGGGAAAGATCCCTTGGTCACCACGTTGTCCACTACTTCGCGTGCGTAGGGGAACAGAATGTTCGGACAGGCAGTGTTCAGAGCCTGGGCCAACTGCTGACCTTCCAGACCTTTGATACCAAACAGGCCGGCCTGCTGAACCTCTACCAGGAAAGCGGTCTCGTCTTCGATCTTGACGGTGATGGTCAGGGTCAAAGCCACTTCATACAGATCTTCATCGATCTTGGCGGTTTTGGTGTTCAGCTCCTGATTAACCTGGGGTTTCCACTGCTTTTTGAAAACCTCTGCACCCATCGGAGTCTCGAAGGACAGGTCTTTCAGGTAGATGCGCTGCATCGCAAATTGTACTTGTTGGGCGTCGTCTGCGTTTACTGCTGCGCCGTTTTGTTCTTCAGCCATGTTGCTGCCTGTTCACTAATTAAGATTATTGACTGCCTTCCCTGATAAGAAGACTCCCTGTATGAGTCTTACTTATGGGGGCCTCGAAATACCCTTTCAAGGCATCTGTTGGAAATTTCTTCGACTAAGCGGCGGCTTACGCCAGCAATTGATCCAGCTCGCCACTGCGCTCTATCGCCATCAGCTCGTCGCAGCCACCCACATGGTGTTTGCCAATCCAGATCTGCGGCACCGTGTGACGACCTGCCTTGGCGGTCATCTCCGCACGTAATGCTGGCTTACCATCTACCGATATCTCTTTGTAGGAGACATTTTTGTTGTCCAGCAAATACTTGGCCCGAATACAGAAGGGGCAGTAGCGGGTGGTGTAGATGACTACGTCTTTCACGACCAGTTAACCTCTTTACGTCTCGAAACCTAACGTTCGCAGCGCTGCTGCGCCTCAGCCTTTTACCAGCGGCAGCTTCTGGTTCGACCATTCAGACATGCCACCTTCCAGGCGGCGCACGGTGTAGCCGGCCTTTTTCAGCTGGCGACCGACAGGCCCGCGTGCTGGCCCATTTTGTCTGCCAGGATCAGGGTCTTCTCTTTATAAGGTGCCAGCTCACCAATGCGCTTCTCCATCTCACCGTGGGGAATGTGGATTGCGTCCACGATATGCCCGGCGGTGAATTCACTGCGGTCACGCAGATCAATGACCTTGGCGTCATGAATGTTAATCAGCTGCGTAGCCTCATGAGCCGATGCAGGCTTACCCGCTTTGATACGCTCGGTAATCGCAAACGCGTAAATCAGCGCCACCAATAAACTTACCAGCAGCCACTGCTCGCTGATAAAGACGAAAAAGTCCACTTCGCCCCAAAAATCTCTGAATTGTTGTTGTAAACCGCGCCAGACTTGCCAGTCGAGCCCTGTAGGGCCGCGAATGTACACAGTCACGTGGTAGGCCATTGAAGGTGGCGGAGTATACACGACCATGGCCATTTCTTAATCAGCATTTTCCGGCACCGTTATCACACGTCTTCACACACCGATTGCCTCAATCACTGATCAAACCCTGACCTTCCTCCCCTAAACAGGTTAAAATCCGCCACCTGCGGTTTAACACCCTCTAAGTTTCCGATTTCCGGCAATGGCGCCGAGCGATCTTCCACAAACCGACCGATTAACTCAGCAAAGGAATTCCAATCCCATGGCATCCGAGTCTTCGCCTAAACGCCCCCTGGTACTGCTCATTCTGGATGGCTTCGGCTACAGCGAGCACAGCGAACACAACGCCATTGCTGCGGCAAACACCCGGTTTGGGACCAGATCTGGGCCAATCGCCCGAAATCCCTGATTCACACCTCCGGTATGGCGGTGGGCCTGCCGGAAGGGCAGATGGGCAACTCCGAAGTAGGACATATGACTCTCGGTGCCGGCCGCGTGGTGTACCAGAACTTCACTCGCATCAACAAGGCCATCGCAGACGGCGACTTCTTCACCAATCCGGCATACACCGCCGCGGTGGACAAGGCCATCGCCAACAATGGTGCAGTGCATATTATGGGCCTGGCTTCCGAGGGCGGCGTACACAGCCATGACGACCATATTGTTGCCATGGCCACTCTGGCGGTACAGCGCGGCGCCAAAGCGGTTTACATTCACGCTTTTACCGACGGTCGCGACACCGCACCGCGAAGCGCCGAAACTCCGCTGGCACGCCTGACTCAGGTATGCGATGCCCTGGGGACCGCGCGCATTGCCAGTATTGCCGGTCGCTACTTTGCGATGGATCGCGACCAGCGCTGGGATCGGGTGCAACCAGTTTACGACCTGATCACTCAGGGCAAGGCTGAACACCAGGCCAGTGATGCCCTCGCGGGCCTCGCCGCTGCTTACGCACGCGACGAAAACGATGAGTTCGTTGCCCCAACCCGGATCGGAGATGCCGCGCCCTTGCAGGACGGCGATGCAATGATCTTTATGAATTTCCGCCCGGACCGCGCACGCCAGCTGACCCGCGCCTTCACCGACGCCAACTTTGACGGCTTCGAGCGCGCCGTCACCCCAAACTGGCAGACTTTGTAATGACCACCGAATACGCGGCCAGCATTGACGCCAGCTGCGCCTTCCCGCCAGAAAGCCTGGTCAACACCCTGGGTGAATACCTGCAGAACCAGAACAAGACCCAGTTGCGCATCGCCGAGACAGAAAAGTACGCACATGTGACCTTCTTCTTTAGCGGCGGCCGCGAAGAGCCCTACAATGGCGAAGAGCGCATCCTGATCAAATCCCCGGACGTGGCGACTTACGACCTGCAGCCGGAAATGAGCGCACCAGAGGTGACCGACAAACTGGTTGCGGCCATTGAGAGCGGCAAGTTCGATGCCATCATCTGTAACTACGCCAACGGTGACATGGTCGGACATACCGGTGTTTTTGAAGCAGCAGTGAAAGCGGTAGAAGCGCTGGACAGTTGTGTGGACCGCGTAACCAAAGCGGCACTGGCCGCCGGCGGCGAGGTACTGATCACGGCGGATCACGGCAATGTGGAAGAGATGTTCGACGCCGGCTCCGGCCAGGTCAGCACCCGCACTCCACCCTGCCTGTACCCTTTGTGTATGTGGGTGAGCGCGATATCAGCATGCGCGATGGTGGCAGCCTGGCCGATGTGGCACCCACCATGCTGGCGCTGATGGGTATACCCCAGCCGGCAGAAATGACTGGTGAGCCCCTGGTAAAAATTGGCTGACCTCAAATTAACAAACATTAAAAGCAGCGGGAAAGTATTACCCCATGAAATTGGTCGCACTGTTTTTCAGCGCACTGCTATTTATCCCCGCCTGCTTCGCGCAGGCGGCGGACGAAGAGCAGCGGCGCGACTGGCGGAAATCAAACAGCGTATCGAATCCCTGCAGCAGGAGCTGAACCAGGTCAAAGGAGAGCGCGACCAGCTGTTGAAAGACCTGGAGTCCAATGAGAAAGACATCTCCGAGTTGATCCAGCGTATTGATAAAATCAAAGCGGATATGCAAAGCCGCGGCGAGAAGTTGCAGGAGTTGAAGCGGGAAGAAAAACAGCTGGAGGAATCCCGCCGAAGTATGCAGCGGCGGGTCGAGCAGGAAGTCGCCGCCGCTTACCGACTCGGTCGCCAGGAGCAGATCAAGCTGCTCCTCAACCAGCAAGACCCCAGCACATCGCCCGCCAACTCCGCTACCACGACTACTTCCTCCAGCAACGCAGCCGCGTCATCGACGATTACGTCAGCACCCTCGACCAGCTCTCCACCGTCAGTTCAGGTATTCAGCGGGAACAGGACACCCTTGCCAGCGAACGCGACCAGCTGGAGCAAAAGCGCCGCGCACTCACCAGTGCCCAGCAAAACCGCCAGCGCACCCTGGACCGACTGGCCAAACAGCTAGCCAGTAAAAGCGGCGAACTGGATCAGCTACACAGTGACCGCAGCCGCCTCCAGCGACTGGTGGATGAAGTAGGCAGAGCAATCGCCACCCTGATCAACCCCAGCGACCAGACGCCCTTTGCCAAGCAACGCGGGCGTATGCAGTGGCCCGCCCAGGGACGCCGCGCCAATGCCTTTGGCCAGCGCCGTGCCAACGGCATCACCTGGACGGGGGTCACGATTCGCGCCAATGAAGGCCAGCCGGTCGAGGCCATCCACCGCGGGCGCGTGGTATTTGCAGACTACCTTCGCGGCCAGGGCATGCTGATCATCCTCGAACATGGCGATGGCTACATGAGTCTCTACGGCCACAACCAGTCCTCACCCGCGCCATCGGCGAATGGGTGGAGCGCGGCGACACCATCGCCAAGGTGGGCAATACCGGCGGCCTTAGCCAAAGTGGCCTTTACTTCGAAATCCGCCGCAACGGCAAGCCCCAGGACCCGACCGCCTGGTGCCGGGGCTGATCCAAACAGCCCCCTGCCGACACGCAATCTGCCCGTAAACGCCCGCGATCTCCGCTTCCCGGCTTGTTCCGCCGCTCCTGTGCCTAACATATTTTTCCCTGCCAAGTCCCCTCTGCCAGCGCCCAGTACACGTATCCCGGTTCGTTTCTCCGCCAAGTTCAAAACCCGGCGTTGGCGGCGGGTCTACAATTCCTGTTGGAAAGTAACGATAAATGCCAAGGACGTGCAGACTATGTTCACCCCAAAATGCTGGCCCGTATTGTTGGCGTGGCTGCCCTTACGCTCTGCC